>SBFR01000198.1 GCA_006227105.1 Bacteroidota bacterium | reverse complement strand
TTCCTATTAGACTTCAGAAACACAGTGATCGTGGTTTCACACGACCGTCACTTCCTTGATACCGTGTGTACACATATTTGCGATATTGATTTCAGCAAGATCAACATGTTTACAGGAAACTACTCGTTCTGGTATCAGTCGTCACAGTTGGCAGCTCGTCAACGTTCTGATAAGAATAAAAAAGCTGAAGAGAAGAAAAAGGAACTTTTGGACTTCATCGCACGATTCTCTGCGAATGCTTCTAAATCGAAACAGGCAACGAGCCGTAGAAAGATGTTGGATAATCTTGACTTGGAAGAAATTCAGCCATCAAGTCGTAAATATCCTGGTATTACCTTCCATCAGGAAAGAGATGCGGGAAATCAGATCCTTTCCATTGAAAATTTAAGCGCTTCTCAAGAAGGAAAAACCTTGTTTAAGAATCTTTCATTGATCGTAAATAAGGGGGATAAGATCGCCTTTATCTCAAAGAACTCTGTTGCATTAACCGCTTTCTATCAGATTCTTACAGGAAATCAAAAACCTGATTCCGGGGAATTTACTTACGGAACGACCATCAATACTGCATATATACCGAATGACAATTCTGAATACTTCAAAGATAAATTGCCATTGATCGATTGGTTGCGCCAGTATGCACAGACCGATGAAGAGCGTGAAGAGGTTTATCTGAGAACATTCTTAGGTAGAATGTTATTTACCGGTGAAGAAGCATTGAAGACAGCGAATGTACTGTCAGGAGGAGAAAAAGTTCGTTGCATGTTATCCAAAATGATGCTGGCGAAAGCGAATCTTTTATTGATGGATGAACCAACAAATCACCTCGACCTTGAATCGATCACTGCGCTGAATAATGGGATGCAGGAATTCCAGGGAACGATCCTATTTACCTCACATGACCATGAATTGGTGAATACAGTTGCGAATCGAATAGTCGAGATCACTCCGAATGGGATCATTGATAAGATGATGCCTTATGATTCTTACCTTGAGGACGCTAAGATCGCGCAACTGCAGGAAGAATTGTATGCGTAGAAGCTAGAGGAATGAAGACGTTAAGTTTTCCAATTCGTCACCGCTTGATAAGCTTTCTTCGGGATCTTGACGTGAAAGGGATAAGAAAATTATCCGTAGATCTTCCCAACCATATTTTTCCTAATCCGGATAAAATTGGTCGTCACATAATTAAAACTCCTGATGGGTTAAAATTAATTATTGATCCCGCCGTCGATAAATCAATAGAACTGAGCCTGTTCCATACCGGAATCTACGAAAAAGGGATATTGAATTTCATAAGAAAGACATTCAACTCACAAACAGCTTTCATAGATGTAGGAGCCAATATTGGACTTTTTAGTCTGTACGTAAAAAAATATTTTCCTACAGCAACTATTCATGCTTTTGAAGCGCATCCTCAAACGGTTGAGATTTTAAAGCAGAACTTTAGTTTGAATTCCATAAATCATGAAGGAATTCATCCTCATGCCTTAGGGGCATTTAAGGGGAAAGTCCATATTTCGAATGAAGATCAGACGAATCGTGGAGGAGCTTCAATTGTACAAAGTAGCTCTAATTGCTTTGAAATAGATTGTTCTACACTCGATGACATTTCAATTGATAAAAAGGTTGGGATAATAAAAATCGATGTAGAAGGGTTTGAATTACAAGTCCTTCAAGGTGCTCAGCGAACAATTGAAACAGATCAACCTATTTTGATAATAGAAATTTCAAAGGAGAGGGATGGTGTTGATCAAACCCAAGAAATCTGGGATTTTGTTACAAATAGAGGATATAAGATTTTTAAACTGAAAGGATCAAAAGAACGAAAATCGAATCTTGTGGAGATAAAATATTTTAAAGATCTTCCTGAACACGATAATATTATCTGTACGGTAATCTGAATGAATTGATTACTGATCGATCAATTCCTATTGCAAATTCCTATTTTTAAACTGTCAATAATTTACTATGGTTAAGTACATTTTCAATATAGAATCTCCTAATCAGCAATACATTAGAATTCAGGTCGAATTTGAAGTCATTAGTGATCAAACAGTTTTGCGAATTCCAACCTGGAGACCCGGCAGGTATGAAATCGGGAATTTTGCAAAAAACGTAAAAGGATTTAAGGTCTTTAGTGACTCAGGTAAAAGACTGGGTGCTATTAAGAGTGATAGTTCAACATGGTTAATAAATACACCAGGCACAAAATCAATTACGGTAGAATACAGCTATTATTCTGCTGAATTAAATGCAGGATCTACCTTTCTTTCTCCTGAACAACTATACGTAAATCCGGTAAACTGTTGTGTATATGCTGATCATCTGACAGGAGTGGAGCACAAGGTCTCACTGATTATCCCTTCAGATTGGAAGTATGCAGGAGCATTAAGTTGTGTGGATAATTCGATAATAGCGAGCTCATTTGATGAGTTGGCTGATTCTCCCTTTATATGCTCTGCCGGTTTACAGCATGATTCATACACCGTTAGTGGAGTTGAATTCCATTTATGGTTCCAGGGTGAATGTAAACCTGATTGGGATAGATTGAAAAAGGATTTTTCGTTGTTTTCTGAAAAGCAGATCGAAAAGTTTACCGAGTTTCCAGAAAAGGAATATCATTTCTTATTTCAGATCTTACCGGTTAAAGCCTATCATGGTGTAGAACATTGCAGATCAACAGTAATAGCCTTAGGTCCTTCATATGAAGTATTTCAGTCTTTGTATAAAGAGCTATTAGGAGTTTCTTCGCATGAGTTGTATCATACATGGAATGTAAAGAATATTCGCCCGATTGAGATGTTTCCTTATGACTTCTCGAAGCAGAATTATTCGCGTCTGGGGTATATCTGTGAGGGTATTACTACCTACATGGGGGATCTTTTCTTACTAAAAAGTGGAGTGTTTAATTTGAAACAATATCTGGTTGAATTCAATGCGCAACTTCAAAAGCATTTTGACAATCAGGGAAGATTCAATTTATCTGTCGGAGATTCGTCTTTTGATACGTGGCTGGATGGATATGTTCCTGGAGCACCCGGTAGAAAGGTCTCTATTTACACAGAGGGCTGTCTATTAGCTTTTGTAACCGATGTTCGGATACTCAATGCTACTAAGAATAAGTATGGTCTCGATGAAGTAATGAAGAGGCTCTATTTCGGTTATGCACTAAAGAATAAAGGTGTTTCCGAATCGGATTATAAATCAGAATTGGAGAAGATCACTGGTGAATCATGGGACGATTTCTTCAAGGATCACATTAACGGTACAAGTCCCTATGAGGGAATTGTGAGTGATGCACTTGAATATCTTGGACTTGAAATAAAGCATTTCCCATCAAAATCATACGCTGCAGCTCGAGTTGGTTTTAAGTTTATTCCATCGGGTACAAATGCGATCGTTACAGCCACCTATCCTGGTGGACCAGCAGATCTAGGTGGATTAATGCTCAATGATGAGATAATTGCCATCAATGGTTATCAGGTACAGGCTGATCCGGATAAATGGCTGAACTATTTTGATGATGACGAAAAGAAGATCTCTTTGATCAGAGGAGGAAGATTGTTAGATCTAGTTTTACCTGAAGTACAACGAAATTTCTACATGGAGTATTCTGTTGTGCCAATGGAAGATCCAAATGGTCATCAACAAAAAGGACTTGATGCCTGGATGAAATAATACAATTGAATGAGAAATAAAAAAGGGACCAAATGGTCCCTTTTTTATTAGAATTTATAACTGATTCCCATACTTGGCAGAATAGGGAACTGGTAGATCGTTTTATTTGTAACCCTGTTGATGTAGAATATATTGTTTCTATCATAAACATTTGTTACACTGGCGATGATTTCGAGAACGTCCTCGTTCTTAAATTTGAATTGTTTCTTTACTGTCACATCCAGTCTGTGGTAAGCTGGTAGTCGCTGACTGTTGAACGTTCCAAGTAATGTAGAAACATCTGAAGGGTTCGTGGTTGTAATATCTGTGGTAACACCGCCACTGAAATTTTCACCCTGATAGAAACCAGCGGTTGGAGTGAATGGAAGTCCAGAACCAAGGTTCCAACGAATATTCAATTCAAGATCTTTCTTTTTTCCGAAAATGTAGCTTCCAACCATGTTAATGTTGTGGCGTCTATCGAAAACAGGAAAGTATTCGATGAATCCGTCCCATCTTGTAGAATACCCATAAGAATACACTCCCCACAGGAACAATCGCTCCTTTGAATACTTTAAAAGAAGATCCACTCCATATGATTCTCCTGATTCAATAATGAAGTCCTTTTTGTAAACATCATCGATATAGGCAAACTGAGCAAGATCTTCGTACAGTTTGTTTTGGTTGATATTGCTCAACTGACTGAAGTATTTGTAGTATCCTTCAATGTTTACAGTAATATATTTTCCCAGATCATATTCAAAACCTCCAATTGCATGCCATGCGTATTGAATTCCATTTTTTACGCTTCTTTCGTTTTGGAACTGATCCACGAAAGTTGATTGAACATTCTGAGGAGCAGAAAGAAGTCCATTGAATAAATTCACCACATCCTTATCCGATGAAGCAGAAGTAAAGTTTTGGCTAAATCGACCTCCGGAGAACTTCAAGCGAAGCTTTTCAGACGCATTGTACTTTAATCCCAATCTTGGTTCTGGAGAAATGGTTCCTAAAGAAGAATACACCTGAACTCTAATGCTTGGTTGAACTACCCAACGGTTTTTCACTAATCTGTAATTGAAATAAGTTCCGATTTCAGTGGTGAAGCTGGTAGATTCTATTTTTCGTTTTGCTTCATTGTAGGTGACAAACGATGTGCTGAATCCATTAAAATTCAATCCATAATTAAGTTCACCTTCATTTTTTAAGAAGTAGGTAAAATCAAACCCAAGATCAAATCCTCCAATTTTTGAATTTCTAGGTTCTGTTCCGATCTCAGTAAAGGATGTCTCATATTGACTTCCATTGATGTGTCCTTTAATGAAGATTGGTGAGCTACTTGGAACCAAAAGGAAATTCATACCTCCTCCTGACGATCTCCAGTTCAAGTCAGCAATTTCATAATTGACACTATCCTGGTTATGGAATCCGAATGCACTGAATTTTGAACCACCGTCACTATTGAAAGTGATTTTTCCATACAAGTCAGTGAAATTAAACGGTAATCCATTTCCTTCATTGACTGCTGGATAAAGAGATTTCGAAGTGTAATCCAATAAACTGTGTTTCGCAGAGAAAATGTAAGAACCAGCTGCATTTGTACTATCTGTAGTCTTACCTAATGGCCCTTCAAACACTGCTTTAGCCAGGAATGGCGATGCAGATACTTTTCCTCCGAATTGTTTTCTGTTACCGTCGCGATAAGTGATGTCCATGACAGAAGAAATTCTTCCTCCATATTTAGCATCAAATCCACCTGTATAGATGTCCACATTCTTAACGAGTTCAGTTTCAAAAATGGAGAAGAATCCAATAGAGTGGAATGGGTTGTAGATGGTCATTCCATCCAGAAGGATCTTGTTTTGAATTGGTGTACCACCTCTCACGTACAACTGGCCTCCCTGATCTCCAGTCGTGACAACTCCCGGGGTAACAGAGAACGCTCCAACGATATCATTTTCGGCACCAACACTCGGGATTCTTTCCAATCCTTTTTTATCCAGTTTTAATGTTGAAACCTGAACTTCATTTCGTTTTTGTTTTCCTTCAGCACTTACATTTACTTCATCAAATTCCTTAACAGAAGCTGATTTCTCAAGTTCGAATTTTAAGTCTAGGATTCCTTTAGCATCTTTGACCTCAATGTTTCGAGTAATGGTGTTGTAGGCCATATTATCGATCTTCAGGATATATTTTCCCTTGTTGATCCCGGCAATAGAGAAAAATCCATTGACATCAGTAAGTGCACCCGTAACCGTGGCGCTATCTGTAGCACTTAATAATCTCACTTTTTCGAAAGCCATTGGCTCACCATTGGATTTATCGTAGATAAAACCTCTGATCGTATAGTCTTGAGCGACAACGTATGTTAAGGATCCCAGAAGAACTAATAGGAGAGAGAGAAGTTTAGTTCGCATGTTTAACAGTTCAGTTTTAAAGCACCGAAGATAAGTGTTTCGTATGATAAATCTTACCCTCAGAATACAAAAGGTTGTGATGTGTATCTTTTATTGATTGTTCGGTCTTGTATTCAAAAGAATCACTTTAGCTTTTTCCCAATATTTATCCATTTCCTCCAGATTCATATCGGAAAGGGATAGGTGATCATTTTGGATCATTTCTTCCATCAATTTAAATCGATCAACGAACTTTTTGTTGGTCCTCGATAGCGCATTTTCTGGATTGATATTTACGAAACGTGCATAATTGACAAGAGAAAACATCAGATCACCGAATTCCAGTTCCGCCTGATCGTGATCTTTGTCCAATACTTCAAGGAATTCGTTCATTTCTTCCTGAACCTTTTCCCAAACCTGATCCCTGTTGTCCCAGTCAAATCCAATTCCACGAACTTTTTCCTGAATTCTTGAGGCTTTTACCAGTGATGGCAAGGAGTTTGGCACACCTTCCAGTACCGATTTTTTACCCTCTTGTAACTTGATCTTTTCCCAGTTGGCTTTAACTTCTTCCTCATCCTGAACAATTGTGTCGCCATAAATATGTGGATGTCGGTGAACCAACTTATCACAAATGCGATTAAGCACTGACTCAATATCGAATGCATTCAATTCAGAACCAATCTTTGCATAAAAAACCATGTGAAGTAACAAATCACCAATTTCTCCTTCAAGTGATTTCAAATCATTTTCAATGATCGAATCTGCCAGTTCATAGGTTTCTTCTATCGTAAGATGACGAAGGCTTTCAAGTGTTTGTTTTTTATCCCAGGGACACTTTTCCCTTAGATCATCCATGATATTTAAAAGTCGCTCAAAAGCTACTAGTCGTGCGTCCATATGAAATAAATGAAGGTCAAAGTTACTTTATTTTAAATTCTTACCTCCAATGAGTATTTTTGTGTGGGTATGCTTAAGATCAATTTATTTCTTGGCGTTTTATTATTGGTTGGGAATGCATTTTCTCAATCTGAGAGAGCGTGGGGACTGGAGGCCAGGTTTAAAGCCGGTTTTCTGGCTGCTCATCGAGGCGTCATGGGGCATCTGCCGGAGGAACATGCTTTCGCTGGTGAATTGACTTATTACGTAAGAACCAAGGGAGAAAAACAATGGCATAAGTCAGCAGGTTATCCGACAACAGGTGTTACTGTATTCGGAGGTACGGTGGGAAATTTGGAAATTCTTGGAACTTATTATGGATCGTACGGTTTTATAGAGTTTCCGTTTGTGAAAGCTGGGTTCTATGAATTATATGGCAAGTTAGGCGCTGGTTTGGGTTACGGGACAAAAGTTTTTGATGCAATTGAAAACCCTAAAAATGTAGCTATGAGCTCTCATCTTGATGCGATGATCTGTCTTGCACTGAAGAGTAGATTTTCGTTTGGAAGAGATGCGATAACACTAGGTTTGGACATGACCCATTTTAGTAATGGAGCCAGTAAAGTGCCTAATCTTGGGTTAAATTTACCGTATTTATCCCTTGGGTATGCCAGGGATATAAAATCAAAACAGATCGATTCGATCCCGAAACCAAATGTTGTTTCTTTCCGAAAGTGGCACGTGAATGTTACAGGAATTGTGTCGTTTAAAGAGATCTTTCCGACTGGAGGGAGGAAATACCCTGTTTACGCTTTAAATTCAAGTTTTAGATGGTTTTCGAGACCAAAGGTGGGGGTTGAGTTTGGAGTAGATGTTATTTCAAAACAGGCAGTACTCGATTATAAACCTGAAATTCAAAAATCTCAGTGGGATATTCTTCAGACAGGTGTCTATGCTGCCTATTTACTGCCGCTTGATCAATTTCACTTTGCACTTGGGATGGGATGGTATGTAAAAGATAAATATCAACCTGAGGATGCAATGTATCATAGGGTTTCCATGCGATATCATTTGAAGAATGGAGTAAATCTTAATCTGGGGTTGAAGTCTCACTGGGCAAGAGCGGATTATGTAGAATGGGGTATTGGTTACAATTTTAAACTAAAATGATGCGACTAATAGTTCCACTAATATTGACCCTTTTGATCTTTTCTTGTCAGAAGCCAGAAGACAGAGCATGCTGGAAATCAGTTGGTGAAAAAGACTCGCTCGAACTAATCATTGCAAATGATTTTGAAGAGTTATTTCTTGCTGAGCATTTGGAATATGTTTTAGTTCAGGATTCGACAGACAAAGTTGTTTTAAAGGGAGGAAGAAATTTATTGAATTTTATTGAAGTGGTGCAGGAGGGGCAGAAAGTAAGTATTAGAAATAATAACAAATGTTCGTTTCTAAGGGATCTGAAGGAAAAAGTTAGGGTTGAAATTCATTTTACCAGTTTGATCAATATTCATTATGAAGGAACTGAGTTCCTTAAAAATGAAGGACAGTTAAAATTGAATTGGTTTACCTTATTGATTCGTGATGGTGCCGGGCCGGTCAATTTGAATATTGATGCTGAGGCAATTTATTTCAATGTTACTCATGGCTATGGAGATTTTACGCTTTTGGGTAAAACCAAATATGCCAATTTGCTGGTGAAAAGTAATGGTTTTTGTGATACTTATGGATTGAACATTATTGATTCTATCACAGTGATATCCAATACAATGGGATTGTGTAAGGTAAATGTTGATCAAGCTAAATTCAAAGCTGAGATTGACAATGGGGGAGATATTTGGTACATTGGAAATCCTGTTGGGCAACCTAAGTTACTTAAGTACGGAACAGGTGAACTGATCGACAAGAATTAATTAACTTTGTAAAAGAAAAACGAATTCGATGAAACTTATACTAATAACAGTTGTTCTTTTGGCCTTGGGATTCGCAGGAATCGCCATTAAAATTTGGGCCAAAAAAGGTGGAGAATTCGGTGGAACTTGTGCTTCAAAAAATCCACTATTCAATGATGAAGGTCAGCCGTGTAGTTTTTGTGGTGCAATGCCTTCAGAGCAATGTAAAAACGAGGATTAAAGTCCTCGTTTCAATTGCATAAGGATCTTAAATGCCTTATCTACATCTTCCTGCTTAACAACAACGGTGAATTCATTTGAAGTTGAAACCAGTTCAACAATATTAATTCCTTCCCAGGCTAAGTGTTTCAGTATATAATAGTAGATACCGTAGATCTCTGTATTTACCGTAGGTAATTTAACTGTTACCGAAGCAAGATCAGAACTGTGCGATTTTAATCTTTCATTTTTAAAAGTTCGCTTGATAGTTTCATCGTGATTGGAGCTTACAATGAACGTAGTTTCGGTAACACCTTTACAGATCGTGAAGAAAGAATCTCCTTCTTTATTGATCTCATGTACTAATTCTGCTTGTTTAGACTTGAGTGAGTCAGTATTTTCAAATGTGAAATCACTTAGGTTCGAACGTACCAGAAAATCACCAAGATCACCCATTACATTCGTGATCTTAATATTTAGACGATGATACAGGCCTGGAGTCATTCTCTTGATGGCCATGACAATTGCTCCTTCTTTAACTTCTTTCCCCATTGAAGCCTCTATCTCCGGTTTTAGCTTTCTCGCTAAAGCAGAAATATTGATTAGGTCATCTGTCATAGCCTCTCTTAGGAAAGGACTTTTATTGATCAGCTCTTCGGTGATCTTTCCAATTGAATTCATGTACAGTAAAAAAGGTTAGGCAATATTAGAGAATTCAATTGTTATAAAATGTATAAATGTTTAAAAAATTAACATACATACATGATTTATTTAT
>SBFR01000088.1 GCA_006227105.1 Bacteroidota bacterium | reverse complement strand
GGAAGTGGGATTTTCATTTTAGGCTTTCTCATCTTGGACTCGTAGCCTGAAAGAATATCAAAAAACTGATTTAAAGACATTCGTTCACCTGCTAATATATAGCCTTCCCCTTTTCTACCCTTTTCAAGTGCTAACAATAGTCCATCTACAACGTCTCTTACATCGACAAAATTGTATTCTCCGTCAATATAGACCGGTAATTTATTACTTGCATAATCCCGGATCAATCGTCCAGCTTCAGACCCCCTGTAATCGTGAGGTCCCATGACACCAGATGGAAAACATACCACAGCGTCCAATCCTTTCTCAACTGATTCAAATACTTTTTTAGTAGCTGCGGCCTTTGTTCTTGCATACGCCCCAAATAGGTCTTGTCCGTTGAAATCACTCTCTTCTGTGATCGGAATCCCATGGGTCCCTTCCGGTAAAGCATGAACAGAGCTTGTATATACCAACCGTTCTACTCCATGTGCAATACACGCATCTAATACGTGTTGCGTACCCTGAACATTAACATCATTTAATTCTTTGGAATCAAAAGAAGAAATTGAAATAATACCTGCCAGATGAAAAACATACCTCACTCCCTTAACTGCCGAGTTGACCTCATCAGCATGTCTCAAATCTCCCTTTACCACTTCCAGTTCAAGATGGCTCAACCACTCAGGCTTTTCGCCTGTTTTGGTCATCACCCTTACCCTCTCACCTCTTTCGATAAGTTTTCGCACGAGTACATTGCCAATATGGCCTGAACTCCCTGTTACAAGTATCATTATTCTAGTTTTTGTAAGGATAGTAACTATTTACGAAGAAATCAATGATATAGATCGGATCAATTTAAAATGTTCTGAACAATCTATATTTTCATCATATTAGCTCTGCCTCTAGGTACCTGGCAGTATGTGAATTGGTCCTGTATTTTTTGACAAGCTCCTCAGGAGTCCCGGTACCAATGATCATACCTCCGCCTTTTCCTCCTTCCGGTCCAACGTCTATGATGTGATCCGCAACCTTGATGATGTCCAGATTATGTTCGATCACCAAAACAGTGTTTCCTTCATCGGCTAATCGTTGTAATACATTCAATAACATTCGGATATCCTCAAAATGCAGTCCGGTTGAAGGTTCATCCAGAATATAGAATGTATTGCCCGTGCTTTTCTTCGCTAGCTCTGAAGATAGTTTAATTCGCTGAGCTTCTCCTCCAGAAAGAGTTGTTGATGGTTGCCCCAATTTAATATACCCTAATCCAACCGAAAGCAATGTCGATAATGGCCGATGGATCTTTGGAATTGATTCAAAAAACACCGTCGCATCCTCAATGGTCATGTCGAGCACATCCGCTATCGATTTGCCTTTATACCGAACTTCAAGTGTTTCGCGATTGTACCGTTTTCCATTACACGTTTCACATTCAACGTAAACATCTGGTAAAAAATTCATTTCTATCACCTTGAGTCCTGCTCCACTGCACGTTTCACAACGACCACCAGCAACGTTGAATGAAAATCTTCCAGCTTTATATCCACGTATAAGAGCCTCGGGCATTCCACTATACAAACTTCTTATTTCGTCAAACACCTTTGTATAAGTAGCAGGATTTGATCTTGGAGTTCTTCCAATAGGACTTTGATCGATCTCAATCACTTTATCGATATGCTCTAATCCCTTGATCTTCTCAAATTCCAGAGGTTTTCGAACCCCGTTATAAATGTGCTGGAGTAAGATTGGGTAAAGTGTCTGATTGATCAGTGATGATTTTCCGCTACCTGATACACCTGTCACACAAGTAAAAGTACCCAAAGGAATTTTGAGCTCGACATTTTTAAGATTGTGACCTTTTGCTCCCTTTAATTCAAGGAATTTTCCATTACCCTTTCTCCTTTTCTCCGGTAATTCAATGGAAAGTTCACCCCTCAAATATTTGGTGGTCATTGAATCGATCGTCTTCAATTCTTCTATCGGACATGCATTCACAATCCTTCCTCCATGCACACCGGCACCCGGACCTATGTCAACTACAAAATCGGCAGCCTCGATCATTTCCTTATCGTGCTCAACAACGATAACACTATTGCCTGTGTCTCTCAGTCGTTTCAAGGAATTGATCAATCGTGTGTTGTCTCTTTGATGCAACCCAATAGATGGTTCGTCCAGCACATAAAGTACATTCATCAATTCCGAGCCGATCTGTGTTGCCAATCTGATTCGTTGAGCCTCTCCTCCTGATAGAGTTTTTGCAGAACGGTGCAGGGTCAAGTAGTCCAGTCCTACTTCCAGAATGAAATTCAATCTAGATCTGATCTCCTTTAAAATCTCAGTACCGATCAATAATTGATCTTGAGATAAATGCGTTTCAATATCATCAAACCAGACTTTCAATTCGGAAAGGTCCATCGAGGCCAATTCTCCAATATGTTTATCGTTGATCCGGAAATAATGGGCTTCTTTTTTCAATCGGGTTCCCTCACAAGAAGGACACGTTTTTTTGTTCATGAAGCTTTGTGCCCATCGCTGTATTGCGGCTGTGCTTTCTTCTGAGTGCCTCATGATAAAGTTTGTGACACCTTCGAAAATAATATCGTTGTTCTTTTTAGATCGCTCTATCCCTTCGTTACCATAAAGAATAACATTCAAAATATCCTCGGGAATCTCTTCCAATGGAGTTGAGATAGAATATCCTTCCTGAACTAAATAGGCATCTAGCTTTTCAAAGATCCAGACTCTTTTGTATTCTCCAATCGGAGCTAATCCACCTTTCTTAATGCTTAGTTTTGGGTCAGGGATGATCTTGTCGATATCTGCTTCAGAAACTTCACCGAGACCACTACACGTTGGACAAGCACCATAAGGAGAATTAAACGAAAAAAGACTTGGTTCGGGCTCAGGATAAGAAATACCCGAAGTAGGACACATTAGCATCCTTGAAAAATGTCTGATCTTCCCTGATTCATGGTCCTGGATCATCATGGCTTTACTGCCGTATTTCATGGAAGTCAAAACAGAATCGTAAAGTCTTTTCCGATCTTTATCCGAAACTGCGAGACGATCAATTACGATCTCAATATCGTGGATCTTATAACGATCCAGCTTCATCCCTTTCTCTATTTCTAAAAGTTCTCCGTCGACCCTAACTTTACTGAAGCCCATTTTGCGGATCTGTTCGAAAAGCTCGCGATAATGTCCTTTTCTCCCCTTTATTTTTGGAGCCAGAAGGATTACCTTTCTT
Organism: Bacteroidota bacterium; assembly: GCA_006227105.1. Taxonomy (GTDB): domain Bacteria; phylum Bacteroidota; class Bacteroidia; order Flavobacteriales_D; family Crocinitomicaceae; genus M0103. The sequence goes on along the minus strand of SBFR01000088.1, from coordinate 353 downwards.
CCGTTGTAATAAGAAAGGATCAGATCAACGATCTGGTCATCTGAATACTTGACCATTTTTTCTCCGGTCTCGTAGGAAAAAGCGGTACTGACCCTAGCATATAACAATCTCAGAAAATCATACACCTCAGTGATTGTTCCAACCGTGGATCTTGGAGATCTGGAAACGGTTTTTTGCTCGATGGAAATGACAGGACTTAAGCCTTCAATCTTATCGACATCGGGTCTTTCCAGTCCTCCAAGAAACTGCCGAGCATAGGACGAAAATGTTTCAATATATCTTCTTTGACCTTCGGCAAAAATGGTATCAAAAGCGAGTGAAGACTTTCCTGAACCAGATAAACCTGTGAAAAC
>SBFR01000217.1 GCA_006227105.1 Bacteroidota bacterium | reverse complement strand
GTAGGTCGAATAAATACTTTCGGGTGCTTTGAAAGCTCATTCATTCGAGTTTTGTCTCCTAAAATACTTCCACCACTTTCTCCTGAGGACGGATCAATTGCCAAAACAGCGACTTTATGTCCTTTTTCTGTCAGCATCAAACCGAATTCTTCAATAAATGAGCTCTTACCGACACCCGGAACACCAGTAATGCCTACGCGCACTGATTTTCCGGAATGAGGAAGAAGTTTCTGGATCAATAGATCGGACTCACTTTTATCCTCAGGCAAGGTACTTTCAAGAAGTGTTATCGCTGAGCTTAAGGCTTCAATATTTCCGTCCAGAATTTTAGGAACTAAATGATCTGCCGTCATCAGCGATTTTCGTTTTTTACGACTATTCAACCAATCATTCAGCTTTTTCTGGTCCATGAAACAAATGTAATTAAAACTGAATAGTAATTTTAGCACATGAAGCGTATTGGCATTCTATCGGATACTCACGGCGACCTTGATCCAAGGATCAAAGAACACTTCAAGGATGTAGATGAGATCTGGCATGCCGGAGATGTTGGATCGATCGATGTGGTCGATCAACTCAGAGCGTTTAAACCGACCAGAGGTGTTTACGGTAATATTGACGATCCGACCCTTCGTAGAGAATGGCCTGAATTCAATCGCTTTTTTGTTGAGGATGTGGAAGTTTTGATCACCCATATAGGAGGAAAACCAGGGAAATATTCCAAGCCAGCATTCGACGAAATTGAAAAAAGGCCCCCTAAAATTTTTGTTTGCGGACATTCTCATATTCTTCTTGTCAAAATGGACCCAAGATATAACATGTTATGGATGAATCCCGGCGCATGTGGCTACAAGGGGTTTCATCAGGTACGAACACTTTTGCGATTTTGCATTACAGGGGACAGAATTCATGATCTGGAGGTGATTGAGCTTGGAAAAAGATCCTCGCATAATTAATTCCTTATTTTTGCGTTAAGGTAATCGCATGAGAAATTTACTTTTCATTTTTCTGATTTTTTCTTCGTTCATCTCACAGTCACAAACAGGTGGCGAACATGTATTTGCACTTTTGGATCTGAACTTCAATGCTCGATCAGCAGCTTTGGGGGGTGACTTTATTTCTGTTCGAGATCAAGACGTCAATCTGGCAGTCTTAAACCCTTCCATGATCAACGATAGAATGAAAACCGGTCTTGGATTCAATCAGGCCTTGTTACCATCAGGAATTAACTATGGAATGGTTGCCTATGGTCAACAAACCAAATTTGGTTTGATCGTGCCGCACATCAGATACGTGAGTTATGGAGAATTCAGAAGAACAGATATCACTGGAGCAGACATGGGATCTTTCAGTCCCTTTGAATGTATTGCTGGTATAGGCTATGGAAAAAGTTTGAACCCACGAATTTCAGTTGGTGCCAACGTAAATCTGATCTATTCTCAGCTTGAAGCCTACTCGTCTTTTGGAACCGGTGTGGATCTGTCAGGGACGTATACACATGAAAATGAGAACCTTTATGTAACTGCCTTAGTGAAAAATGCAGGTATTCAATGGAAAAGTTACGTGAAAGATCAACGAGCCTCTTTACCGACAGAATTTCAAATGGCCGTTTCCTACAAATTGAATCATGCACCGTTTCGATTCTCATTGCTGGCGCACCACCTGAATAAATGGGATATCACTTATAATGATCCAAACTTGAAACCTACATTGGATCCATTGACAGGTGACACCATTCCTGTTCCGGTTGCAGGTTTCGGAGAAAAGCTCGCAAGACACTTTACCTATCAAATGGAAATTCTGGTTTCAAAGAATATTCATCTAAGAATGGGATTTGATTATCATAAAAGACAGGAAATGAAACTTGAAAGCAGACCAGGAATCTCTGGCTTCTCCTTTGGAACTGGTTTATACTTCAAGCGTATATCTGTTGATTATGGTTTCGTCATTAATTCAAGGGCCGGTTTCACCAATTTATTGACGCTATCGACGCAATTGTCGAAATGGAGGAAATAATTTATTCCAATTCTTAATAGTTCGCTAAATCCGTTTAGCACTCGTTTTCACGAAGGTTTTAGTTTATCAACATTTAAAAGTTGATCTTTTTTTGTAACCTTTTATTGATGACTTCAGTACATTAGCCCAAACCATAACAAATTAAGTTATATGAAAAAGTTAGCTATTTTAGTAGGAGCAATTGCATTGACAGGTTCAACATTTGCTCAGAAAGCAACAACTGATGCTCCAATGTCATTGGAAGGTCAGTTCGGGTACAATGCGTCAACAATGTCTTGGTCAGCGCCATCTATCCGTTTCCGTTATTTTGCTGCTGATAACATCGCAGGAAGATTAACTCTTGGAATCAACAACACTTCTGAGACTTTTAATTATTATGAGACTGAAAACACTAACGGTGGTGGTTCAGGAACTGAAGTGAACAAATCTTCAATGACTATGATTGGAATCGGAGGTGAATATCACTTCGCTGGTACTGATCGTATGTCTCCTTATGGAGGTTTGGATATCATGATCGGAATGGGTAACTCTACTGCAGAGTGGTCAAACTATGACGGTTCAGGATACAACTCAGACTTTACAGCAAGCATCGATGCTCCAGTTTCTTCTTTCGGAGTTAATCTTGTTGCAGGTACTGATTACTATTTTGCTGAAAACTTCTACCTAGGTCTTGAATTAGGACTTGGAATGTCTTCAATGACTGTTAAAGAAGGAACAACTACGGCTACTTCTGGGGGTGTGACTATTTCTGACGTTTCTAACGTAGAGAAGTATTCTTCTTTTGGAAATAACTTTATCAGCCAGTTCCGTCTTGGATGGAGATTCTAATATCTCATAAGATAATGTTTAAAGGGGGCTTCGGCCCCCTTTTTTTTTATTTGTATTTTTAGAACGTGAAACACAAGAGACTTGTTATTGCAATTGACGGCTACTCTTCCTGCGGCAAGAGTACCATGGCGAAAGCCCTTGCCAAGGTATTGAATTACACATTTATTGACTCAGGTGCAATGTACCGTGGCGTTGCTTTGTTTGCACTTGAAAACGGAATGATCCTGAACGGAAATCCTGATAAAGAAAGCATCATTGACAGTTTGGACGATATTTCATTAACATTTGAAACAATTGAAGGAAAGCAACACCTATTGTTAAATTCAAGAGATGTAGAAGACGAAATCAGAACCCCTGCTGTTGCTGAGGTAGTTTCTGACATTGCTGCAATTTCTGAAGTCCGCCAAAAGCTGGTTCGAGAACAACGAAAAATGGGTGAAATTGGCGGAATCGTAATGGATGGTCGAGATATTGGTTCAGTCGTTTTTCCTAATGCTGATCTGAAATTCTTCGTGACGGCAAAACCCGAAATAAGAGCCCAACGAAGATTTTTAGAATTAGAGAATAAAGGAATTCAAACAAATCTTAAAGAAGTGCTTCACAATCTTGAAACCAGAGACCGGATCGATTCTACTCGAAGTGATAGTCCTCTTATTCGGACCAAAGATGCCATTTTGATCGACACTTCCTTCCTCACACCCCATCAACAACTGAACAAAGTTTTAGAAAAAAAAAAAAAAAAA
>SBFR01000039.1 GCA_006227105.1 Bacteroidota bacterium | reverse complement strand
GGGAGGCAAAGGTAACAATTTTAACTTAAACTGAATTCCTTTCCCTCTTTTTTTAATTTATATCGAAATTATTCGATCTCTTCTCCTTCTCTTTTACGTTCTCTTACCTGAGATTTCAATGGATTTGCATTGATCTCTCGATGCATTTTCCTGTTTTTGAAAACATCCATTGCCGTGTAGATCGCACTTCTTAGAGATTGCTCTGAAGCGATGCCTTTTCCAACAATATCAAATGCAGTTCCATGATCCGGAGAAGTACGAACTATCGGTAATCCTGCTGTATAATTCACACCTTCTTCAAAGGCCAGTGCTTTAAATGCCGCTAATCCCTGGTCGTGATACATGGCTAGCACTCCATCAAATCCCTTCATCGCGTTGGATCCAAAAAATCCATCCGCCGGATAAGGTCCGAAGGCTAAAATATCAGCATTCTTTGCTGCGTTGATCGCCGGTGTGATGATTTCTTGTTCTTCAGCACCCATTTTCCCATTTTCACCTGCGTGAGGATTCACTCCAAACACTGCGATCTTAGGTCTGATCACCCCAAAATCTTTACGTAAACTCTGATCGAAAGCCTTGATTTTATCAACGATCTTTTCTCTTGTCAACGCTGTCGAAACATCTTTCAATGGAATATGACTTGTAACTAGGGCAACCTTCAATGCCGATGAAACCATGATCATAAGTGCATCTTTCTCTCCGGAAAGGTCTGCAAGATATTCTGTATGCCCTGGAAATTTAAATCCTGCTTTTACAATTGCTTCCTTCGAGATCGGTGCCGTAACTAGCACATCGATCTTTCCTGAAGCCAATTCTTGAGTAGCCAGCTCCAGAGCTGCAAAAGCAGCCTTACCTCCCTCCTCAGTCATTTTACCTTCTTCGATCGCAATATCATCCTGCCATGCATTAACCACATTCACTTTCTTTGAATGAGCATCACTTGCTGACTTACATGACTGATAACTGAAATCATTCTCATCCAAAACTTTCTTGTAATGAGAGAACACCTTGGTAGAACCATAGATTATGGGTGTGCAATCAATGGACATCCTAGGATCTTTGAATACCTTCATGATGATCTCCGGACCAATCCCATTGATGTCACCTATCGATATTCCCACCTTAATTGGATTCGGGTTGACGTATTCTTTTTCTTTTTCCATTTAAATCATCTTTTTCATGAAGTTGCAAAGCAATCTTACTCCGTATCCTGTTCCTCCCTTTCCTTTGTAATTTTCAGGCGCATCCAACCATGCTGGACCAGCAACATCTAGATGAATATATGGATGCTTCGTGAAATGCTCCAGAAATTTTCCCGCAGTGATCATTCCAGCATTTGGACCTCCAATATTCTTCAAGTCTGCAATATCCGACTTCATTTCTTCACCGTATTCGTCCCAGAATGGAAAACGAACGACTCTTTCATGTTCGTCACTACCCGCTTCCTCCAACTTGTCGAATACCTCATCTTTTGCATTCCCCATTGCAATAGCCGCTTTGGTTCCGATTGCTCTCACAGCCGCTCCCGTCAGTGTAGCAAGACTTATTACTAATTGAGGTTTGAATTTATCTGCATATGCAATAGCATCCGCAAGGATCATTCTTCCTTCAGCATCGGTGTTCAATACTTCGACAGTTGTTCCATCGAACATATGGATCACATCACCAGGAGTATAGGCATTGCCTCCTGGACGATTATCTGTCGCAGGAATTAAACCTATAATGTACGCATCTACCCCTGATAAGGCGGCTAGACGAATTGCACCGGCCACAGCTGCAGCACCGGCCATGTCACTTTTCATGACGTCCATTGACCCGGGTGTAGGTTTCAAACTTAATCCACCGGTATCATATACCACTCCTTTTCCAACCAACACTATCGGTTTAGTATTCTTCGCCTTCTTGGGCTTATATTCAATAATGGTGAAGCTTGGAGGATCAATTGAACCTTTGTTGACAGCAAGTAAACCGCCCATTTTTAAAGACTCAATCTGTGTTTTTCCAAGAACCCTAACACTTACGCCTTCAATGTTCAATGACTCTTTGATCTCCTCTCCCAGCTTCTCAGCGGTCAGGTAAGAAACAGGCTCATTGACCAAGTCTCTTGTCCAATGTACTGTTTGATAAACGTTGTTCAAACGAACAAGATCCTTTTCAGAAAGGTTATCTCTAAAACCAAGTACTTCAAGTTCTTTTCGATCTGCTTTCTTCTTGTATTTCTGAAATGAATAGGACGAAAGTAAAAATCCTTCTGCCCAAAAGATCACAGATTTCTTTGCTCCTAAAACAGTCAGGCTCTTAATTTCCTTGGATAAGGTTTGCCAGGTTTTATGACCTGTAACTCTCAATTCTTCAGGACTAACGGATGGGTCGATCAAAAAAATGAATGAATCAACACTCTTAATAAAGTCAAACTTTTTATCTGAACCCACAAAAGATTCAATGGTAGACTTCAATCCCTTATCGATTCCTTCAGGAATGTTCTTTTTATCGGCAAGGATCACCATTGAACCAGATGGTTTACCGGCGATGATCTCTAATTTTATCATGATTCTTGAATGAGGATCAAAGTTAAGAACAATTTGACTGCCTTCCTAAGATTATTCTCCCATCTCTTCCTCTTCCATCATCTCCATATCCTCTTCACCTTCCTCGTAATTGTTCATGTTCACGTCATAAAACTCTTTATTCAGTGCTTTACCCATTTTATAGTTTGTGATCATGATGTCGAGTAATTTCTCACGATATTTTATCTCTTCCTCAAGGTTTGGCATGTTTGGATTCAAACAAATATCTCCCAGGTATTTTGTTTTAGAAAGGTCACCTGCCAACCATCTACCGTTCCTCTTTCCCTGCACAAATTCACCTACCTGATTCAGCTTACCATACGGGTCATAATATTTCCAAACTCCAGTTGGTAATCCGTCCTTCATCATGCCCTCGTTCTGCAACACTCCATTGTCATAATAATTCTTTACATAACCATTCATTCTACCGAGGGTATCGTTGGATTCCCAAATGGTATATAGCTGTCTGATCTCATAATGATCCGTGTGAGAGCAATCGTATTTCTCAAACTTCTCAATGATATAGGCATCGTAGAGTTTATTCCCATTCGCATCGTAATCTGTTAGAATTCCCTTCGATTTGAACGAAACACTGTCGTTGATTACCAGAATTGTATCAAAATAATCTGCTTCATAGAGCATTTCTCCTTCATAACTGTAGTATTTCCAGCAGCCCACCTTCTTCCCTTTGGAAAGTAATCCATCTCTAGCGATCGTGTCATTTGGATAATACTTGGTCATGTGGTAGTCGATCCCTTTCTTGTCGATCAAGCTAGGTCTACCGTAATAAGGACGGTAAAGATTCTGTTTACCGATTCCGTATTGATAAAGAATCCTGTCAAGACTTTGAGTCGACGTAATGTCTTGTGGAACAAAACGGATGGAATCTCTCCAGTCGAACAGGTAACGAACACTCAATTGATTTTCTTCCCAGATCTTTTCTTCCACCGGGAATGAATACATGAATTTGACGTAGTGATACTTAAATCCGAGTGTGTCATAAGCTTCATAATCGTCAATCGGGTCTCCATTCAA
>SBFR01000106.1 GCA_006227105.1 Bacteroidota bacterium | reverse complement strand
GCTATTGTTGGTGGTGGGATCGTAGGTGCAGCTACGTTCTATAAGCTTCAAAAAAGAAATCCAGATAAGAAGATCATTCTGATCGAAAAGATGGAAAAACTGGCTGATCATCAAACAGGACATAACTCTGGAGTGATCCACTCAGGTCTTTATTATAAGCCGGGATCGTTGAAGGCAAAAAATTGCATTCAGGGTAGACACGAACTGGTTGCATTTGCGAAGGAATACGGGATCGATCACGATGTGTGTGGGAAAGTTGTTGTAGCAACGGATCAAAAGGAGCTGCCTTATTTAGACAAGATTTTCAATACCGGTTTGGAGAATAAGATCGAGGGTATAGAGAAGATCTCTGCTGAACAGGTTAAGGAACATGAACCATATGTTGAGTCGATAGGAGGTATCTGGGTTCCATGTACTGGAATAATTGACTTCAGAGGGGCAACAGAGAAAATGGCAGAGCTAGCTTTGGCAGCACAATCGGAAAGTCAAATGAAACTTGGTCATGAAGTGCTGGATATTGAGAGAGGTGAAGAATATTCGACGATCAAAACAAATAAAGGAGATTTCAAGGCGAAGTACCTTGTTTTCTGTGGTGGATTACAGGCGGACCGACTTGCCAAAAAGGATGGAGTAGGATTGAAAGAGAAAGTAGTTGGATTCAGAGGTGATTACTATGAGTTGACAGATCAGGCGAAACATAAGGTGAAGAATTTGATCTATCCGGTTCCAAATCCAGATTTTCCGTTCTTAGGTGTACACTTTACGCGTATGACAGATGGAGAGATCGAGTGTGGTCCAAACGCGGTGTTTACGTTCAAAAGAGAAGGTTATGGTAAAACTGATTTCTCTTTAAAGGATACGGTGGATGCTTTGACTTACGGAGGAACGTGGAAACTATTCTTTAATAATATGTCTTTCGGGATCAATGAATACCGAAGAGCGTTTTCTAAGCGTTTGTTCTTGAAAACACTTCAGCGAATGATACCTTCTTTAACTATGGATGATATTCATCCGGGAAGATCTGGTGTAAGGGCCTTATTGTTATCAAGAGACGGAGATACGCGCGATGATTTCAGAATTGAATATCATGGTAGATCGATCCACGTTTTAAATGCGCCGTCACCTGCGGCAACGGCTTCGCTGGCAATCGGCGGTTACATTGCTGACGAGGCTGAGAAACATTTTGGATTGAAGTAGGTCTTATCCTGCCAATTCGATCTGGAATAATTTCCAGTCACCTTCAAACTTCTTAAAATAGAGGATCATCATGGATTCCATGACCTCATCTGAATCTTCCAATTGTGTAGTCATCATGACCTGTACAATGAAATTCAATTCTCCGTTTTCATCTGTATGATGAACAAGATCGTTATAGGTCTTATTTCGCAATGCCACTCGAACTTCTTCAGTGAAGATCTCCTTTAGATTATGCGTAAAATCTTCATCAGTTGTTGATTCTGGGTCTTCGAGATCTAAAATGTATCCCCAACTTCCTTCCACTGGAAAATGCGTGTGCTTTTCGATGCCTTCCTGATCCAGAATGATAATTTCGTATATGTTTGTCTCCCAGAATGTTTTAACCGTATTAAGGTCGGCTTTTTGAGAAAAGGTGAAACCATTCAAGAGTAAGAACGCGGTGATTAGCAGGGTCTTCATAGTAGTATTTTTGTATTAAATGTATGAATTTCGGGAACTCAATTCACAACAATCATTCCCAAATAAATGGTTTCAGACTTTTCCGTTATTGGAAAGCAATATTGCAATGGGTTTCGTCTTCGGAAACTTAGCCATAATGATGATCAGGATGACGGTAATAGGCACACTGACAACCATTCCTATAATTCCCCAAATGGTTCCCCAAACAGCCAAGGCAAGCACAGCGACCAAAGGACTAATGTTCAAAGAATCTCCCATGATCTTTGGTTCAATGAAATTAGAGATCAATGTCTGAAGACCACCCATACTTAGCATAAGGATCATGGGATACTTGAATTCACCGAATTGCATAATTGAGAAGAAGACAGGTAAAAATACCCCTAAAAGAGGACCGATGATCGGAATAAAATTCATGATGAAAACAAGAAAGGCCCAAAACAAAGGAGATTGAACGCCAAATCCGAGTAGGATCAGATAACAACCAAAGGCAGATATAAAGCTGACTAATGATTTCAGTCCTAAATACTGGGTGATGGAGTGTTCTATGCTGTCAAGTAATCCTTCAATTTCATGGAATTTGTCGCCTTTGAAGATCGTCCTTAATTTTAAATTAAAGCTCGATTCTTCGATGAATAAAAAGATGATATAGAACAGTACCAACATCAGGTTCCCGAGAAAACTACTGACAAGGTTTAGTGCATTGTTAAAAGCCAGTGCAAGATCAAAGGACTTGATTCCGTCCATCCCCATTTTTAGCACATCTATTCCTGTGTTTTTAACCAATTCGTCCAATGCAGCGTGTAAATTCTGTTCATAGTTGGGTAGCGAAGCGATGAGGTTTTGACTATTTAAAAACATGATCTTGAAAAGAAAGCCAAGGATGGAATAGATGACAATTCCTGAAATCACATTTTTAAGCCAGGAGGGGATGTGTTCTCTGACGATTTTATTTCGATCAATAAACCGTCTTACGGCTCTGATCAAAAAGTAGAACAAAAGTGCCAGCATAAAAGGGACCATGATCATTTTTCCGTAGATCAAAATGATGACGGCCCCAAATAATAGGATCATTACATTAACCAGCGAACTTAATTTCATATTGGAAAGATAATGATAAATGCTTAATACTTTGAAGTACCCTGAAAGCGATAGGATAATGTCAAATCTCCTTTATTGGTAACGTTTTTGGGGAGGATGATATAACAATTATCATCATACCAGTCCGAAGAATATTGAAAATCCACCGTTCCTTTTTTTAATTTAATATGCTGATAAGGTTTATCCGGATCAGTGCCAATTATTACTTCCTGATTGGAGATGATGTCTCCTGAAATTTCTATTTCTAATCCGTGAATGTATGCCTGTTCCGGATACTTGGTTAGCTCCAGCATCTGAGTTTTATCAAATTGATCAATTTGAACATCTCGGGTCAGGTTATTAAAATAAATCTCCGAAGGAAAAAAGTAATAGAATGCTGCGGATACAATAAAAAGCACTACAGCTAAAGAGCTGAAAAACAGTAGGTATCTCGATTTATTTTGATATTTTTTCAAACAAAGTTTGGATTTAACAAAACAAATTTAAAAGATTTGCAGCGTCATTTCCACAAACGGTGGATCTAAGATTTATAAAGAAGAGGTGAGAGACAGGCTCGTTGACCCTCTGGCAACCAACTTTAAGTCCCGAAGATAGGGATTGGAAAACCGGTGCCAATTCCTGATTCTGACACTTAAGTCAGAAGAATATAAATTGAACAAAAATGAAAGGAAATCCATTTTTAGCGATCCGGTCGCAGAAGTATTCAAAACAGAATTCTTCATTCAGAACATTTCAAGTTTTTTCAGGAATAGCTGTACGAATGTGCATGGGCCTCATGTGCTGCTGTTGTTGCTGCTGCATGTCAATTTGATCAGGATCTTCTTTGCGAAGTCTGATCTGAGATCTTTCTGATCTCCTGTAAATCAATTTATCATTTCTAAAAAATAAATACCTACAATGGGTAAGTTAACAGTATATCATCATTCGGATTCTTTTCCTTTGGAGGAAGGAGGGCAAATAGAAAATCTCAAGATCACATTCCATACTTATGGTACCTATGATCCTCAGCGAAACAATGTTGTTTGGGTTTGTCATGCTTTGACGGCAAACAGCGACGTATTTGATTGGTGGGAAGGAGTTTTTGGTGAAGATGATCTTTTCAATCCTTCAGAGCATTTCATTGTTTGCGCAAATATCATCGGTTCACATTACGGCACTAGCGGACCTTTAGTTCACGATGAAGGAGAAGAGCCACTTCTGGAACATTTTCCATTTGTAACAACCAGAGACATGGCCAGAGCGCATGATCTATTGCGCGAATATTTGGGTATTTCTAAGATCAATGTTCTCATAGGGGCTTCACTTGGTGGTCAGCAAGCGCTTGAATGGTCTGTTTTAAAGCCGGACTTGGTTGATCACTTGATCCTAATTGCAACAAATGCTCGCCATTCTGCATACGGCATCGCCTTCAATGAAAGTCAACGTCTTGCCATTTTTGCAGATCAAACCTTCGGGAACGGAAACCCGGACGGGGGTCGATATGGCTTGATAACGGCAAGGAGTATCGCTATGCTGAGTTACAGATCCTACAAAGGATATGAGAAAACACAGACCAATCCAGGGGATCATGTTTTAACGGATTTTCTTGCATCAACCTATCAACGGTATCAAGGTGAGAAATTGGCTAAAAGGTTCAATGCCTATTCATATGTGACACTTTCGAGAGCGATGGATGCACACAATATTGGAAGGGGTCGAAACTCAGTAAAAGAAGCCTTGCAATCCATTTCTGCTAAAACCTTGCTGATCGGAATTAAATCTGATCTGCTTTTTCCTGTTTCGGAACAAAAATATCTTGCTGATGAGATTCGAAACGCTACTTATGGAGAAATAGAATCTGATTTTGGTCATGATGGCTTTTTAGTAGAAGCAGATCAATTGACTGCATTGATTCGTGATTTTCTAAAGAATGATTTTAAACACTATCGAAAAACAACTTTTAAATCAACATTAAAAAAACAAGTGATATGAGAAATAAACTAAATATTGGCCTATTCGGATTTGGAGTAGTAGGTTCTGGGTTATACGAAGTATTGAATCAAAGTCAATTACTTGACGCAAGGATCACAAAGATCGTAGTAAAGGATCCCTCGAAAAAGAGATCAATTCCATCGGATAATTTTTCATTTGACGGGACTGAAATTCTTGATAATAATGAGATCAACGTGGTTGTAGAATTGATCAATGATTCATCTGCAGCCTACGAAATTGTGAAGAAGGCCTTGCAGAATGGAAAGCATGTTGTTTCGGCAAACAAGAAGTTGATCGCTGAGCATTTGTCTGAATTGATTGAGCTGGCTTCTGAAAATAGCGTTTCCTTTTTATATGAAGCGGCTGTTGGAGGATCCATTCCGATCATCCGAAATTTGGAGGAGTATTATAATAACGATTCATTGTCTTCCATTCAGGGAATTGTGAATGGGACGACCAACTATATTCTGACTCAGTCAAATGACGGGATAGCGTATAATGAAGCATTAAAAAAAGCTCAGGAACTAGGTTTCGCGGAGGCTGATCCTACTTTGGATGTGGACGGGTTTGATTCCAAATTTAAATTGGTTTTGTTGATCAAACATGCCTTTGGACTTACGATCGATCCTAAGGATCTGTTTAACTATGGAATAAGAAATATCAAACCGAATGACGTAGCATTTGCAGGGGAAAAAGGATACAGAATAAAATTGTTTTCTCGTGCAGAGAAGCTGAATGATAAGGTGGTAGGTCTTGTGGCTCCCCACTTTGTGAGTCAGGATCATTTTGCCTATCAGGTGAATAATGAGTTTAATGCTGTAGTTGTTGAGGCGGTATTTTCTGACAAACAATTATTCATTGGGAAAGGGGCAGGAAGCTATCCAACTGCAAGTGCTGTGCTCTCTGATATTTCCGCACTTCAATTCGATTATAAATACGAATACAAGAAAACCCGTAAAGAGGATCAATTGAAATTTACCGAAGATTTCTTCTTAAAAGTTTACATTGGATCTAGCTTCATTGAGGCGATCAATGAAATTCCTTTTTACAGGATCGATGAGGTGTATCAAAGTGAAAATTACAATTACCAGACAGGTTGGGTGAAGTTCAGTGAGGTAAGTAAATTCAATTTAAATCATCGACCGGAACTTTCATTGATCGTTCTTCCGGAGCCATTTAAAAGTGTGAAGGAGTTTAATGCTGTTCGGTCGGAATCAAGACATTTTGTTGTAGAATATTAAATAAAATTAATTGAAATGAAAGAACCATTAGCTTGGTACATCGCAGGACCTTTGATCGGATTAGTCATTCCTGTGTTGTTAATTCTTAGAGGAAAACAATTTGGAATCTCTTCTACCTATCGATTCTGGGGGAGTTATGTGCTGCCACGTTTGTCTTATTTTGATTACTCGAGGAAGTCGGATCTCTGGCAGGTCCAGTTGACGATCGGAATATTTTTGTCTGGTATATTAACCGGTTTCTTCGGGCAAGAAGTGAAGTTGGATGAGGTGACCAGTAAACTTCATTATGAAAAGGTGGCCCTGACCATATACGAAAGTAAAAACTGGATCCAATTTTTGTTCGGTGGCATATTGATCGGTTTCGGATCCAGGTACGCAAATGGCTGTACTGCAGGACACTGTATCATGGGCGTATCACAATTATCTCTAAGCTCCATGATCGTAACGATCTGTTTTTTTGTAGGGGGATTGTTAGGTTCACAATTTATTATACCGTTGATCTTTTAAAAAATGAAAGCAATTATTACCGTATTAGTAGGTTTGGCCTTTGGCTGGATCCTTATAGAAGCTCAGGCTTTTTCGTGGTATAGAATTCAGGAAATGTTCCACTTCAGATCCTTTCACATGTTTGGAGTACTTTTTTCTGCAATTGCCACTGGTGCTATAGCTGTTTATCTGATCAAAAAGTTCAAGATCAAAAACATCGAAGGGCAAGTCATTGAGATCAAGCCAAAACAACTTAATCTGAGCTCCAATGTTTTTGGAGGGATCATTTTTGGTTTGGGTTGGTCAATTGCAGGTGCATGTACCGCTCCGGTTTATATTCTAACTGGGTTACACTGGCCGATAGGAATTGTGCTTTTAATTGGTGCCATACTTGGAACTGTTTTGTTTGCCCTATTCAATCAATTGACAACAAAGAAATAATGAATGAATTACTCTTGAGAATTAACTCGATTAATGAGTTAAATGACAGCTATGAAAAGTTGTCGCCTTTACAACGAATAAAGCAATTGTACTCTGACTTTGAAGCTGAAGAAGTTATGGTGACGTCGTCCTTTGCAGCGACTTCTGCCCTTTTATTGGATCTCGTTAAAAAAGCCAATCCAGAACAAGTGATTCATTTCATTGATACAGGGTACCACTTTGAGGAAACCATTACTTATGTCAATGAATTGTCCAAATTACTTGATTTGAATGTTGAAAATGTCAAAGCAGAAGAATGGAAACATGATTTTACTTCAAAGGATAAGACTTGGCAAAAGGACCCTGATCTATGTTGTTCAATAAACAAAGTAGAACCCTTGAACAATATCAAATTGACGAAAAAGGTTTGGATTTCAGGATTGATGAAATGGCAAAGCGACCATCGATCCTCTTTGAATATCTTTGAAGAAAGATCAGGAGTACTGAAATTCTATCCATTAATTGACGTTTCGAAAGAGGAGCGAGATAATTACATTCTGGAATTAGGATTACCTTTTCATCCTTTGTTGAGTAAAGGATATCATTCTATAGGATGTAAACACTGCACTGTACCTGGAGAGGATAGGAGTGGTAGGTGGAACAATAATCCCAAAACTGAATGCGGTCTTCATTTGTAAAAAGAATTGTATGAAACTCGAATTATCTAAGATCGGAAGTCCATTTTTGATGGAGCTGAAAAATGAGCAAGGAAATAGCTGTCTTATAGATGCAAGCTCCGCCATTGGAGGAACAAACCAAGGATTCAGACCGATGGAACTATTGGCTGGTTCTCTTGCTGGATGCATTTCGATTGACGTCCTGAATATCCTGAAAAAACAAAAAGTAGAAATTCAACACTATTCGGTTCGAATTGACGCAAAACGGAAAGATGCTGTACCATCACCGTTTGAACAGATACACCTCGTTTTTGAGTTAAAGGGAGAGATCGATTTGGCGCGATTAGAAAAGAATATTCAACTTACGATCGATAAGTATTGTTCAGTTGCGGTCAGTCTTGATCCAAGTATCTCGATCACTTTCGGAATTAATTTAATTGAGAAATGAAAAAACAAACGCAAGCAATAAGAATTCAGAATAAACGTACGTCCCATAACGAACATTCGGTTCCGTTATATTTGACGAGTAGCTACGTCTTTGAAGATGCCGAAGACATGAGAGCTCAATTTGCTGAAGAGAAGGAGGGAGAGATTTATTCGAGGTATGCCAATCCGAATGTTCAGGAGTTTATCGATAAAATGGCGGCACTGGAAAATGCTGAAAGTGGTTGGGCGACGGCTTCTGGTATGTCGGCTGTTTTTTCTTTTTTCGGAGCTATTCTGAGCTCGGGTGATCATATCGTATCAGCAAGGTCGGTTTTTGGGTCAACGCATAAACTCTTCACCGAAATATTACCGAAGTGGGGGATAACCACAACATATGTTGATTTTGATGATTATGAAGGGTTTGAAAAAGCGATCCAGAAAAACACTCGGATATTGTATTTGGAAACACCTTCAAATCCAGGATTGGATATTATTGACCTGGAAAAGATTGCACAAATCACTAAACGAAATGAGATTCTATTTGCCGTTGACAATTGTTTTGCTACGCCAATTCTTCAGCGTCCATTGGATTTTGGAGCTGATGTCTCCATTCACTCTGCTACAAAATACATTGATGGACAAGGGCGAACTTTGGGTGGAGTTATACTTTCCTCCGAAGAGATCATTGAGCAGATTAAGGCATTTGCAAGACACACTGGCCCATCTCTAAGTCCATTCAATGCCTGGGTATTGTCAAAGTCATTAGAAACGTTGGATGTAAGAATGGAAAGACATTGTAATAATGCAATGATCATTGCAGAAAGATTGGAACTTCATCCCGCTGTGTCCTGGGTAAAATATCCGTATTTAAAATCGCACCCACAACACCATATCGCCATTAAACAAATGAAAGGAGGTGGGGGTATTGTCACTTTTGAACTAAAGTCTGGTCTGGAAGGGGGACGAAACTTTCTTGATAAATTATCCTTATTTTCTCTAACTGCTAATCTGGGTGACACGAGGAGTATAGCAACTCATCCGGCGTCTACCACTCACTCCAAATTGACGATGGAGCAGAGGAATGCGGTTGGTATTTCTGATGGATTAGTCCGATTGTCTATTGGTCTGGAAAATGTGGAAGACATCTGGGATGATCTACTCCTGGCCTTGGATTGATTTGAATATGATTGGGTGAATTTGTATTTTGGTCTGGTAATTGTAAAAGGCAGGACCAAATTAAACATCATGAAACAAAAAATACTATTCACGCTAAGTCTACTATTCACTTCTACGCTGGTTTTCAGCCAGAATGTCGAAGACAATAAAATATCATTCAAGTACATCAGGCTACCATATCAACGAATTGATGCGGCTTTTAAGACGTACGAAGTTCGTTTTGAACATTCTTACAAGACGGCAAATGAAGACAGTTTGAAGATGTTCGAGGTTCGAAAAGAATTGGCTCAAAAACAATATGCAGATCAATACAAGTTGTGGTCAGATCAAAAGTTTCTGATTGATAAAAACTATCTGACACAATTAGCTCAGTATGAGAAAACCGTGAATGCAGGAGGAACGGCAACAGCTCCGAATCCACCACTATATCCAACAGCGCCTCAATTTATCCCTGTTCAGGCTCCACAGATGCACACTGAAATTACAGATGATGCTGTATATGGTGCTAATGTGAAATTGGACGGATTTGAAAAGGGATTGGGTGGCTCGATGCTTACTATAGATATAATGCCTATTCGTTCGTATAAAATTGTAGAAACCAAGAAAGGAACAGGAGCCTCTACGAAGTATGAGTACTATTGCCAGTATGTTATGCCTGTAGGAGTTAAAATGGAAACTCCAACTCAGGGAGCACTAATGAATAAAACAATTCTTGAAGGAGTGAGAACTTACCAAATGAAGTCGTTCTCT
>SBFR01000136.1 GCA_006227105.1 Bacteroidota bacterium | reverse complement strand
GTAACAGCGTGTCCGTAAGGATTACCCGACTGAATGAAAACATCTCCAGGTTGTATGTCAGTAATATTTTGAATGGGCATAAGCTCCTTTTTAAGTGAAGCGGTGTTTGCATAAGAGAATACATATTTCATGTATTTTCTGAACGTTTTGTAGGATCTGTCCTGAGAATACTCGATAAAATATCTTGGTTTTCCATCCGAAAGAAAGTTAAAATGGATCTTATCGAATTGCTTTGTCTCGAAGAGATATTCTCCTCGCAATCGCATAACAGCATCAGCACATTGCTGAAGATCGACTGGATCTATATCTTGTTGGATTACGCCACAAGAAGCCGCCTGATTAGCCTTCTGTTGTCCATTGTAAAGCAAAACCTTACGGTCAGAAGAATGTAGGTTTAAATGCCTCAAATAATGACCAAAAGAGGATGAGTCCAGCTGAATTCGTTCATAGTTTTCAGGGCATAAAAATCGCTCTGATAATTTATTCCCGTTAGGATTCAGGATCATTTTAGAGCTTGAATCGTTGAGTTGATCACTACGATCGATTTGTACTTCCAATTTCTGAGCCTGGCAACTTGAGATGATCAGGAGTAAAGAAAAGACGATTTTCATGCGACAATTTTATCTGAAAATGCTTCTTGATCAATTAGTAACAGACCTAAATGTGTTATTTTTGGATCATGAGACTATTCCTCGCATCAGTTATGTTTCTTTTTCTCTCCGGTTGCATGTCTACAACTGGGGTAGAGGCACAATTGAATATTGATTGCACGGGACATTATTTGAAGGTTAAAGACCAGGAATTCAGAGTCTGTAACAAAGAAATTCTTGAAGATCTGAAGCAGGAAGACAAAGTTTTGGTCAGAATGAAAAAAATTGACAATTGTTCTTCAGATGAGATCGTTTGTATGATGTTTCATCCTTACGAATACGACGTCAAAGTTCAATTTTTAAGAAAGATTTGATCTTATTTTGATCGTAACGCAAGTAGTTTTTCTCTGATTGAGATCAATCGCTCAAGAACGTCATTATTGTCCACTATAGATTCTTCTGTAACGGAAGCGTTTTTAGACCGAAGTGCCTTTTTTGCACCATCCAGGGTATAGCCGTTAACTTTAACAAGTTCAAAGATTCGATTGAAATTTTCGATGTCCTTAACCGTAAATAGTCGATTTCCTTTTTTGTTTTTTTTAGGATTGATGATCGAGAATTCCTTTTCCCAAAAGCGAATGAGCGAGGTATTCACTTTGAACATGTCAGCGACTTCTCCAATCGTGTAGTACAGTTTAGTGAGTGATCCAGTGTCGACCATCGGCTATTGAATGCGTTTGAATTATTCCCGAAAATAGTTATAATTTTGCAACCTCTATGCAAGGAATACTGTTCAAATTCAATTTATTAATCCTGTTTGGAATAATCATTCCTTTCAGTGGGATTGGGCAGAATTCTGTTACTGATAGTCTTCAGGTTACTTCAGCCGATTCTGTGATTGTGAAGGATACTATCATCAAGAATCCAAAACAGGTTGACGAGATCATTTCCTATGCAAAAAAGTTTCTTGGTACTCCATATCAATGGGCTGGAACTACTCCTTCAGGTTTTGATTGTTCAGGTTTTATCTATTACATCATGGGTAGCTTTGGACTAAGTTTATCTAGGACAGCCGGAGGTTTGGCAGAGTTTGGACGAACAGTAAAATTGTCAGAATTGAGACCTGGGGATCTCATGTTCTTTAAAGGAAGAAACACGTCTTCCTCTCAGATCGGTCACGTAGGAATGGTGGTAGAAGTGAGGCCGGATGCTATCATGTTTATACACTCATCGAGTTCAAGGGGAGTAGTGATCGATAATTTTAAAACGAGCTCATATTACATTCCTCGTTTTATCAAAGCGAAGCGCTTAGATTACGGTGAGGAGGATAAAAAGTAAGAAATGTTCGATTCAACATTCAGCGGAAGGAGTCAATGGCTTTTTGTGATTTTATCAGGCTTGTTCATTACAAGTGCAATAACCGCTGAACTCATTTCAAATAAATTGATCGAAATACCGGTAAGCTTTTCGTTTTTTGATATATCCCTGGGTCCTTTTACAACAATCGTGGGTGTTTTACCATGGCCAATCGTCTTTCTTTTGACGGATCTGATGAACGAGTTTTACGGTCAAAAAGCTGTAAGAAGGCTGAGCTGGATCACCTCAGGAATGATTGCCTATTGTTTCATCATTGTAACAATCGCAATGGCGCTTCCCGCCAAGGAAATACCTGGTGCCGGATTGGCGACTGACAAAGAATTTAATATTGTTTTCGGACAGGCACAAATGGTGATCGTCGGAAGCATAGCGGCATTTTTAACTTCTCAGCTCATCGACGTTTTCGTTTTTCACCGATTAAAAGAGAGGACAGGGAATAAATACATTTGGTTAAGAAGTACAGGAAGTACAGTATTTTCGCAGCTCATAGATACGTATGTTGTTTTGTATATTGGATTTGTATTGCCGGGAAACATGAAATGGAGTGACTTCATGACCATCGCACCCACGAATTATGTGTTGAAACTTCTAATAGCTATTTCACTCACTCCATTGATCTACCTTGGCCACTATCTGGTCAGGAATTATCTAAAAACGGATCGTTAGGTGTTTGATTTCTTGTATTTCAGATGCCAGAGAAGGAACAGAATTGAACTGATCGCAAGTCCTATTCCGAATAAAAAAGCATTTATGATTGTCTCAGGCGTGCTGTCGTAGAGCCATAAAGTTGCCAGTGATCCAATCATGATTCCAATTTCCAGAGCAATGAACATGGTTCCCGCTCCGACACCTCTGCGATCTTCAGGGGATAGATCTGCTGTCCAAGCCATTAGTGTTGGGCTGGAAATACCAGTTGCAACTCCGAAGATCACTGCGGCAATGGTGTAGGTGATCACGGAATCAGATGTGCCAATGAGTATCATGCTCAGTAAAAGAACAGATGTTCCTATCAATAAGGTTTTTCTTCTGCCAATTCTGTCGGAAAGCTGGCTGGTAAACAAGCGAATAAAAATGGTTGATAATACATAAAAAGCGAAGAACCAGCCTTTATTGTCGATCTCCAGGTAACCGGACATGTCTGGTGTAAGGACGAAAATGAGCCCACTGCTTGGTGCAGTGAGAACCATCACAATAGCAGCCGGAAGTACAGAAGGCTCTATGACATCGCTGAATTTGATCTTTAAATGAGACGCCTTGAATTTTTCTGGTTGCTGAAGTGTCTCCTGAGTTCTAACGATCAAGATACCGGCGATTGCTGCAACACCGGCCGAAACCATAAACAATCCATTGATTCCTATATGATCAGCAATGATCGAACCTGTCGCTTGACCGACACCAATTCCTAATGAGATAAAAGTTCCCCAGATCCCCATTCCTTTACCTCGACGATCAGACGGTAAGAGATCGGTTACAAGCGCTGTTGCCCCGGTAGGTAAGAAGCCAGCACTAAAACCGTGAAGAAATCTAAGTAGTAAGAAGAAATGCACAGAAAGAGAAAGTGGGTAAAGCAAGCTCACAAGAAAGCTGATGATAAGTCCAATGATCATTACTTTCTTTCGGCCGATCTTGTCTGACAATTTTCCGGAAAATGGGCGAGAAAG
>SBFR01000208.1 GCA_006227105.1 Bacteroidota bacterium | reverse complement strand
AACATATTCTTCGATGGAAGTTATATTGGAGAAACATACATCGACCCAACTTCAATGCAAGACACACTTGATCTTAGCTTAGGTAGAGATCCAAATATTGTTGTGAAAAGAACCCTACTGAAGAAGGAATTGAAAGAAAAGATCATTGGGGAAAAGAAAGAACGAACTTTCGCTTACTCAATTGAAGTAAAAAACCTGAAGGCTACTTCTATCGAACTGGTAATTCAGGATCAGATTCCGGTAACAACCAATGCGGATATTACGATTGAGCCGATGGAACTAAATAAAGGAAAGCTCGATCCAAGGACCGGATTCATCGAATGGGAAGTCAATATTAAATCCAAGGAAAGCAAAGTGATCGACTTTGGATTCAAAGTAAAGCACGACAAAAATCAGAACATACCAATTTATTGATCCGAATAATCGCAAGAAAAGGCTACTTCAAATGAGGTAGCCTTTTCTTTTTTGGTCGATCCAAAACCTTATCTTTGATAAACAAATTGACATTCTATTCGTTACATCTGCATGAAGCAATTCGATATACCAGAATTCTACCGCTCACCCATCATAAGCAGGGTTAAAGCAAAACGCAAAGCTGAAGATCCAAGAAAAAAAGATTTCAGCCCGACAATATTGAATTTTGGGAAGGTAGAATTTCTTATTGCGAGGCATTTTGGCTTTTGCTATGGCGTTGAAAATGCGATTGAGATCTCATACAAATCACTTCTTGAAAATCCGAGTAAACGAATCTTTTTGCTTAGTCAAATGATCCATAATCCGGACGTGAATGCTGATCTCGTTAGTAACGGGATCCAATTCATTCAGGACACAGATGGTTCTCAACTAATCCCCTGGGATGAACTGACCTCTGAAGATATCGTGATCATTCCCGCATTCGGAACGACCCTTGAGATCGAAGAGATCTTAAGATCCAAAGGAATCAACACAGAATCTTATAACACGACTTGTCCGTTTGTAGAAAAGGTTTGGAACAGATCTGAAAAGCTTGGAAGCGACGACCACACCATCATTATTCACGGTAAATACAACCATGAAGAGACAAGAGCTACATTTAGTCATGCCAATAAAAATGCTCCTTCGTTGATCATTAAAGACATGAAGGAGGCTCAATTACTTGCTCAGATGATCCTCGGCGAAATGGACAAAGGAACTTTCGAAGCTCACTTTAAAGAAAAAATGAGCTCAGGGTTTGATGCGGATGTTCATCTTTCCAAGATCGGTATTGTTAATCAAACCACCATGCTTGCCAGTGAAACGCAAGAAATCACTGACTATCTCAGAGAGGTGATGATCAAAAAATATGGCGAGGGGAATTTGAAGGAGCACATTGCAGATACGCGTGATACCTTGTGTTATGCAACCAATGACAATCAAACCAGCACACTTGGATTGATGGAAAACCAGGCAGACCTTGCAGTTGTCGTTGGTGGATATAATAGCTCCAACACGACTCATCTAGTGGAGTTACTTGAACAGAAGTTCCCTACCTATTTCATTCGTTCTGCAAATGAGATCCATGGGAAGGACAAGATCCATTCTTTCGATATTCATTCAAAGTCGATTTCCGAGCTACCCTTCCTACCGGAAAAAGAAACGATACGAATAGCCATAACTTCAGGAGCATCATGCCCTGATGCCATTGTCGATGGTGTAATCAAAAGAATATTGGATCTCCTGGAAATTGAAAAACCAATTGAGGAAGTGATCTAAATGATCCGCCATCCTTTTTCAATAAGTACATTTTTTTACCTTTATTCCTTTATCTGTAGTATCTGGAAAGATTCATCAACATATTGATCATTGACGAAGACATTCGGAACCGAAAAGGTCTTAAAGAAATCCTTTCTGGAGGCGGAAATAATATCCTTCAAGCCGACTCGATCAATAGTGCTTTACCCATCCTCAAAGAAAAAGAGATCGGGATTGTTCTGGTAAATATCGACAATCCATACTTCGGGGGAATCGAATTATTGCAGACACTGAAGGAAGTGGCCGGAAATCGCAACATGTACAAAATTGTGATCACTGCCGATTCAATTTCAGGAGCCAGAATGGTTAAGGGATTAAATGAAGGTGCTGTAGATTTCCTTACCACACCATTCAATCCTAACTTGATACGAGCGAAGATCGAAGTATTCAAATCGCTCTATTATAAAGATCAGCGGATCAATCAGCTTTTGAAAAATATCTTTCCGCACAGTGTGTTGGAAGATCTCAGTTCAAATCAGAAATTCTCTCCTAAAAGAATTGATGATGGGATTGTTTTGTTTACGGATTTCGTTGACTTTTCGCACAAAGCGAGAAACATAAAACCGATTCGTCTTCTAAAAAAACTGGAATATTATTTCACTCGTTTCGATGAGATCATTGATCGCTACAAGTTAGAAAAGATCAAGACAATTGGTGATTCATATATGGCTTTGGCTGGTGTAACCGAACATTACCCTGAGCCCGCGCTAAGAGCTTGTCTTGCAGCACTCGAGATCAGAGATTTCATGCTGAATGAGCGAAGTATAGCTATGGCACTTAACAGGGACTACTGGGAAGTGCGTGTAGGTCTTCACATGGGACCATTAGTAGCTGGGATCATTGGTCAAAGTAAAATTTCCTTCGATGTATGGGGTGATACTGTAAATATCGCTGCACGTGCCGAACAGGGCTGTAAACCCGGATATATAACTGTCACCAAGCCGATTATGGAGCTTGTTGATGGCTATTTTATTCTTGAGTCCAGAGGTGATGTAAGTATCCACAAGAGAGGTGGAAGTATTCCGATGTCCTATTTATTAAAACTCTCTCCGGAATACGTCATGAAAAGCGATGATCGACTGGCTTCAAGAGATTTGAGAATTAAATGTGGTTTATCTCCTATTGACTTTGAACATATGCGCAAGGGAATTATCCAACGATTGATGTCCCTATTACCGGAAGAAGTCGTCTATCACGACATCAGACACACGTTAAATGTTGAAAAGGCAGCTGTTCGTTTTGCAAAGCTTGAAGGCCTGGATGATGAATCCATCATAATTCTGAGAACAGCCGTATTATATCATGATGCTGGATTTATTCTTCAGTATGACAAAAATGAGGACTTTGCGATCCATTTGGCAGAAGCCAGTTTACCACAGTTTGGGTATTCAACAGATCAAATCGCTCAGATCAGTTCTATTATATCTTCAACAAGACATAATGCAATACCACAGACTCTTCTGGAACAGATCATGTGTGATGCTGATCACGATTATCTCGGGAGACCTGATTATTATAACGTTGCTAAAAAGTTGCGTGAAGAGATGGTGAATTTTGGAATTGAGATGAGTGAAAAGGATTGGTTGCAATTTCAATTGAATTATCTGGAAAAAGAACATCGATACTTCACGGAAACAGCAAAGAATATCCGACTGCATGGAAAAAAAGCTCGCATGGAGGAAATCCGTGAGCGTTTACAACAAATTGAGGATTAAATGAAAGTATATACGAAAAAAGGTGACAAAGGAACTACGGGACTGATCGGAGGAACGAGAGTTCTTAAAAGCAGTTTGAGAATTGAGTCCTATGGTACAATAGACGAATTAAACTCATATATCGGATTGATCCGCGATCAGGAAATCGATCAACGATACAAAGATCAGCTGAAGGAGATTCAGGATCGATTGTTTACGATTGGATCAAGTCTAGCATCTGACCCAGAGAAATCGAACATGAAAATTCCGGATTTACTTGAATCCGATATTACCGTTCTGGAGTCCTGGATGGATGAAATGGATAAGGAATTACCCGAAATGAAATTTTTTGTTTTGCCTGGCGGTCATTCAACTGTTTCCTTCTGTCACGTAGCAAGATGTGTATGCAGAAGAGCGGAAAGGATCTGTGTTGACCTTGATCAGCACGAGTTCGTGGCTGAATTGATCCTGAAATACCTCAACCGCTTGAGCGATTATCTTTTTGTTTTGAGTAGAAAATTAACTCAAGACTTGAATGCAGAAGAAATTCCCTGGAAGCCAAGATTATAGGGCAAAATCTATATTTGTGAATAACTCTTTTTCAAAGTTTTTACAGGCTTTTTTGGAAAAAATTAAATAAAGTCTATTTTTGCGCAAAATTAACCCTTAACAGTAAGTAACATGTACTGGACACTTGAGTTGGCTTCTTATTTAGAAGATGCGCCATGGCCGGCTTCGAAAGATGAGTTGATCGATTTTGCGATCAGAACCGGAGCCCCGTTGGAGGTGGTTGAAAACCTTCAGGACCTGGAAGATGAAGGAGACGTCTACGAATCTATTGAAGAGATCTGGCCGGATTATCCATCCAGAGAAGATTTCCTCTTTAATGAGGATGAATATTAAAAAAAACTCCTGCAATGCAGGAGTTTTTTTTTACCTTAACGTATGAACTTACTCGGGCATCTTTATTTCTCTCAAAATGATCAACGCCTGATGTATGCCAATCTATACGGTGACTTTTTTAAAGGGAATGATTTCACTGGGCTATCACCGATCACAAAAAAAGGAATACTACTTCACCGAACAATTGATGATTATATCGATCATCATCCGGCTGTCCTTGATTTATTACACAAGCTTTATCCAGATCTACCAAAAGTTTCCGGTATTGCTGTCGATCTGTACTTTGATCATTTACTTGCTCAGCAATGGCAAAAATATCATCCTGAACCTTTAGACCATTTTTTAGAAAAGTTCTACCTGACCAGTGTAAATGATAACAAAGATTTCTCTCCAGAATTCAATCAATTCATTGAAGCTATGAGAAAACACAACTGGATCTCTCACTATCCTACAAAAGAAGGTCTTCAGAAAATGTGTAATGGGGTTTCTTCAAGGATCTCATTTCCAAACGTTCTCTCCAAAGCTCCAGTCATCTTTGAAAAACAAAAAGAAATAATTGAAAGAACCTTTGAGCTGTACATGCAGGACGCAAAGCGTTACATTTCTGAATATCTCGTGCGAACGAATGGTTAATAACTAATCTTTGCTATCGGAACAAAATATTTTAAATTGCAGCCTAATTAAGGCTATGAAGAAAGGAGTCTACACTTTCCTACTACTAATAGTTGCAA
Organism: Bacteroidota bacterium; assembly: GCA_006227105.1. Classification (GTDB taxonomy): domain Bacteria; phylum Bacteroidota; class Bacteroidia; order Flavobacteriales_D; family Crocinitomicaceae; genus M0103. Next base: position 18,146 of record SBFR01000208.1, on the reverse strand, counting down.
TACTTTTTGCAGGAACTTCCTGTAATAGTGATCGATCAGCAGAAAACTCAGAACCTGATTCAGCAGTAATCACAGACCTAAAGAAAATTTTGAAGGATGGTAAACTTACCGTTCTAATGGAAAACAGTACCACATCCTATTTTATTTACAGAGGTAAAAAAATGGGATTCGAATATGAGATCCTGAGAGAGTTCGCGGATGAACTAGGTGTTGTGCTCGAAGTGAAAGTGGTAGATAATCTAGACGATCTCATCCCAATGCTCAATAAAGGAGAAGGAGATCTTATTGCTTGCAATTACACCTACACCAAATCAAGGAAAGCAGACATTGAGTTTTCAGAGCCTTACATAAGAACACCCCAGGTACTCATCCAGAGATATCCGGAAGGATGGGAAAAAATGAAGGAAAAGGAACTCGCAAAACATCTTGTTCTATCTCCGGAACAACTGAATCAGAAAAAGGTACACGTCTGGAAGAATTCAAGTTATTATAATAGACTCATTAATTTGCAGGAAGAGACCGGCGACACAATATATCTGGAGGAAGTAGATGGACAGATCGGAACCGAAGAGCTTATTGAAATGACGTCTGAAGGGATGATCGATTATACGGTTGCTGAACAAAATATTGCCATGGCCAATCAGAAATTCTATCCGAATATTCACATTTCCACAGTGCTATCGGTTCAACAAAAGATCTGTTTTGGTTTACGAAAAAACAACCCTATACTAAAGGCGAGACTTGACAAATTCATCAATATCTTCACGAAGAAAGTTAGCTATAGATATTTGAAGAAGAAATATTTTGAAATGTCGGCCATCTCTAATTCTTCAAAATTCAAACCTGGCAACATAAAAAGAGGAGAGATCTCACCTTACGACGCAATTTTCAAACAAGTTGCCCAAAAATATGGTTTCGATTGGAGAATTCTAGCCTCGATCTCGTATCATGAATCTCGTTTTAATCCAAATGCCAGAGGATTCGGTGGGGCTTATGGAATGATGCAGTTCATGCCATCTACCGGTCCTAAATATGGTGTATACCCTTCTTCTCCTCCATCCGTGCAAATTGAAGGTGGGATGAAAAAAATAGCCAAAGACTTCCAAAGCTGGAGTCATATTCCCGATGAAGAACAGCGATTCAAATTTACATTGGCCACCTATAATGCAGGAAAAGGACACGTACAGGATGCACAGCGTCTAGCAGAAAAGCATGGCCTAAATCCTGAAATTTGGGATGAAAATGTTGAGAAAATGATGTTGAATCTTTCCAAGCAATCTTATTATCGTGATCCTGTCGTAAAAAATGGAGCTCATCACGGAGGGGTAACCTACAGATATGTCAAGGATATTTATGGAAGGTATCTCGAATGGAAAGAAGCAGTCCGCTGATTTTTATACTTTCGTGTAAAATTCTTTCAGATCAATTCACTCATTATCATACAAGGTCCTACGGGAGGAGGAAAAACTGATCTTTCAGTTGAGCTCGCTTTGCATTATGGAACAGAGATCATTTCAGCTGATTCAAGACAATTTTTTAAGGAAATGTCCATCGGTACAGCGAAGCCAGATTCAATTGAGCAGAGAGGTGTAAAACATCATTTCATCGATTCACACAGCATTAAAGAAGAAGTAAGCTCATCTCGATTTGCCTCAGAAGCACAGGAAACAATAGATCAATTATTCAAAACCCATGAAAAAGTAATTCTTGTTGGTGGATCGGGAATGTTTATTGATGCTCTCGTTGATGGCTTGGACGATATACCATCATCGGTAGAAATCCGCAATGAATTGATCAAGAGAAGCGAAGAAGATTACTCTATTCTGCTTGAAGAATTGAAGTCGAAAGACCCTGAATATTTCAATGTCGTAGACAGAAAAAATCCGGCACGAGTGATTAGAGCTCTCGAAGCAATTGAGATGACTGGCCTACCCTTTAGTCAACTAAGGAAATCTCAAAAGAAACAACGAGATTATCAAGTGATCCGTTTGGTGATTGAGCATGACCGCACAGAACTTTATAACAGGATCAACAAACGTGTCGACCTCATGATGGAGAAAGGACTGTTGGAAGAGGTGAAATCACTTTCTGAATACAGAGATCGGTCTGCATTAAGAACAGTGGGGTATCGTGAGCTATTCGATTTTCTTGATCAATCTATTTCCCTTGAAGAAGCAGTGGAAAAGATCAAGCAAAACACCCGTAATTATGCCAAAAGGCAGCTTACCTGGTTAAGACGCTATACGGACAGTCACATCATTCCGTTCGATTCAATTCAAATCATGAAAGAAAAATGCATTCAGATCATTGATAATCAAGCGCATGATCCAACCACTTAAGATTGGAATGATTCTTGAAAACTCCGTTTCAAAATAATTGTCATGAATATTCGATTTGAACAAGTAATGCCTTTCCCATTATCTTCCATTAAACATGGCGAAGAAAGTATCTGGGGAAATAAGGTTCGATTTGACTCAGGTGAAAAAGTGATCCTTAATGCCAGCAGTGGTAAAGGTAAATCCACATTCACGATGACCACTTTAGGCTTACGCCACGATTATTCTGGTAATGTTTTTTATAATGACAACGACATACGAAACATGTCTTATGAAGATTGGACGGATATCAGGCAGACAAAAATCTCAGTTGTATTTCAGGACCTTCAGCTGTTTCCGAAATTGACAGTTCGAGAAAATCTGAAATTAAAAAATGACCTTTCACCGGTTTATACGGAAGAAGAACTTCGTTCACTCCTAAATGAACTTGGTATTGCAGATAAATGGGATCAAGAATGCGGTATCCTTTCAATGGGACAACAACAGCGCGTTGCCATTATCCGAGCACTCGCACAACCATTTGAGTGGATCCTGTTGGATGAACCTTTCTCACACCTCGATGAGGAAAACACACAGAAGTGTTTAACACTGATCCATCAAAGATGCGATGAACAAAATGCTGGATTTATTCTTACCACTCTGGGAGATGATCATGGGACTAAGTACGATCGCGAACAAAAGCTGTAAATCATGTTAAAGAAACTTCTTTTCAAAAACCAGGATAAAAAGCAGTTGATCATCGCGATGATCGGTGCATTTATGGGAATCACCTTTCTGATCACATCCATCCATTATCTCATTAAGGTAAATGAGTTCGGCGAAGGAGCTGACATTCTCGGTCCAAACACGATCATAGTTCAGAAAAAAGTGTCGAATTCAAGCTCATTGAATTTAACCAAAACGGATTTCTCAGAATCCGAAATTCAAAAAATGAAGAACGAACCTTTTATCGAAGATGTTCAACCGGTGATCAGTAACAATTTCGATGTTTCATTTGAAACTGCGGATCCAATGGTTCCTCGATTCAGAACTGACGTGTTCATTCAAACCATCGATCCCGAATTTCTCGACGTCAAATCTGACAAGTGGCATTGGAAAGAAGGTGATGAATTTGTTCCGATCGTTCTTCCACGCGATTTTCTAGTGATGTTGAATACGTTCATGAGTGCTCAGGGAATTCCTCAAGTTTCTGACGATCTGGCAAAGGATGTAAAGTTTAAGTTCACCTTAAAAAATGACACAGATAAAGAATGGGTAGACGCCAGGATCATTGGCTTTACCAACGAAGTGGCTTCAATTCTGGTTCCTGAAAGTTTCATGAAATATGGGAACGACAAATATTCAACAGAAAAAGAGAAAAAAATAACGCAGATCATGATCGCAGGAAAAGAAAGTGAATTTGGTCGGGTTGAGGAAATGTTGAATGAACGAGGACTTGAATCAAAGAATTCTCAAATGGTTGTCGGAAGACTTAAAAGTATGGTGGGAACTCTTTTTCTTGTCGTACTTGGGATCTCCGTGATTGCCGTTTTCGTTTCTGGTCTTGTCTTGATCCAATACATGCAGTTGTTGATGTCGCGTAATGCTTATGAAGTAAGAACATTGCTTCGAATTGGTTACCCTCCTAAAATGTTGATTAATCATTTCTTCATGTATTTCGTGAAGGTCTTCGGAATTATTTCAGCTTCTGGATTAGCTGTTTTCTTCCTTTTTAAATTTTTCCTTGATGAAATGTTTGAATCGGGCGGGCTATACATTGATACCACTCTATCTTACCAAAGCGTTCTATCTCTGCTGTTTGCCTACGTAATCTTCAGTGTTGCATCCTACAGAAATGCTCGAAAAGGAATTTTTAAAGATTATTGAATCCGTTAAAGAAATGTTAAAAGTGATTACTTTTTTACTTTTGCTGCGTCTAGTCAATAACTTCAACTTAAAGTATACACAATTATGAAATCGATTCTGACATTAACACTATTTATTATTGCTTCATCAGTTTACGGACAAAAGCTGAAATTAAAAGTTGTTGGTCAAAAGGACACGACTGTTTTTCTAATTAAATACTTTGGAAAAGGCCTGTATTATGCTGATACAGCAGAAATGAAAGCAGGTTACGTAGAGTTTGACGGGAGTAAGCAAAAAGCAGGTATTCTTGGGCTTCTTCTTCCTGAGCAAAAGTATTTTGAATTCGTATACAACAACGAAGAAGTCAGTCTTGAAACAAAGGCGGAGGATCTTCAGGGTGCATTGAAAGTAAAAAAGTCGGAAGAGAATAAAATCTTTTTACCTTATGTTCAATTTATCGGAGAAAAAAAGAGTGAATCAGGTAAGTACCTCGAAGAGCGAAAAGGTCTAAGTAAGGATGATCCAAAATTCACTTCGTTAACCAACAAGATCGATTCACTGAATAAACTTGTGATCGATTATCAAAATAAACTGATCGCTGATCATCCGACCACATTGGTTTCTAAAGTTGTGAAAATGTCAATGGATATTGATATTCCAGAAGCTCCGGTGGATGAGAAAGGAAATGTGATCGATTCTTTCTTCAGATTTAACTATTTCCGATCTCACTATTGGGATAACGTCGACTTAAAAGATGATAGGCTGGTGAACACTCCTGTATTCCACAATAAACTGGAATACTACTTTGGTAAAAACATGTTGGTGCAGCATTGGGATACAATTTTGAATTATGCCTACCAATTCTGCGATCAACTAGATCCAAAATCAAAAACATTCGAATATTGTGTTTCATGGATCACTTCTACCTATGGAAAAAGTAAGATCATGGGAATGGACAAGGTCTACATCATGATGGCTGACAAATACTACTGTTCAAGGAATGCAGATGGTAAATCTCCAGCGTTTTGGATGACAGAGGAGAAACTGGAAGACTTATGCGAAAAGATCCCTGTTCAAAAACGTTTGGTAATGGGTGCGGTTCCACCAAACGTAATTTTAAGAGACACCACGGATACGCAGTGGAAAGACTTCTACTCTTTAAAGTCTGAATATACGATTCTATATTTCTGGGATCCAGAATGCGGACATTGTAAGAAAACAACTCCAAAATTGGAAACACTTTATAAGCAAAAGTTCAAGGAAAGAAATGTTGAGATCTTTGCTGTAGGTAAGGCTGTGGGTGAAGATTTTGAAAAGTGGAAAAAGTTTATTCGTGATAATCAATTAACATTCACTAATGTTGCTGTTACTGATCCTTTGTATAAGGCCGCTATGGAGGACGCACGACAGTTCGTTCCTAAATACACAACCATTGAATCATTGAATTATCAAACGACCTATGACATCTTCTCTACTCCAAGAGTATTTGTCCTGGATAAAGACAAGAAGATCATTGCAAAAAGTATTTCAGTAAGTCAATTGGAAGATTTCATTGATAAATTACAAGGATTTGAATCGCTTCCTAAGATTTTCCCTCCGGATCCTGAAGAAGATGAACAAATGCATTAATTGGACAAGCCCTCGGATGAGGGCTTTTTTATTATTATTTAATTTAAATTTTAAATCATTTAAAACTAGATATCATAACTTTGAGTCATAATGATATCAAAATGAAAAAAATCTATTCTCTACTCCTTTTAGCCTTCCCCTTCTTGACTGATGCCCAAATCGTTATGTCAACAACAGGATCGTACTCACAGGATTTCAACTCCCTTGCGAATACAGGAACGAATATCGCATGGACAGATGATGTCACAATTCCATCGTGGTATTGTCAAAAATCATCAGCCGGAGCTGTTGTTTATGACGCAGGTACAGGATCCTCAAATACCGGAAAAGTATATAGTTTCGGATCTACTGCTTCCACTGATCGAGCTTTAGGAACTGTGGGTTCAGGAGCCGTTGGAAATCTTGCGTATGGAACTCTTTTACACAATACCTCTTTAAATACAATCGAAGATATTTCTGTTTCATTTACTATGGAACAATGGAGAGACGCAGGTAATGCAACACCTGCTGCTCAAGATCTTAGAGTATTTTATCAGATCAGTAATACTCCTATTACTGATTTAACACCTGGACTGAACGCAACATGGATCGAAGTTCCCGCACTTTTGACATTAAGTCCGGTGAACAATACTGCTGCTACTGCACTTGACGGAAATCTTCCTGCAAATCAAGTAGTGATTTCGAATGTATCAATACCAAATCTAAGTTTATTCGCTGGTCAATATTTGATGATCAAATGGGAAGACCCCAACCATACAGGAAGTGATCAAGGTTTATCCATCGATGATCTTACAATTAACTGGGCTGTCGGTTGTAATACCTCTAATTTCATCACCGAAATTTCATGTGGTGACTACACTGTGCCAAGTGGTGACGAAGTCTACTCAACGTCAGGAGTTTATTATGATACCATTCCGAATACCGGAGCATGTGATAGTGTATTGATCATTGATTTGACGGTGAATACGATTACAACCTATTATGTTGATGCGGATTTAGACGGATTTGGAAATGCTTCAGATCCTGGCACCCCATACTGCACAGATCCTGGAATTGGATATTCGGTGAATAATCTGGATTGTAACGACATGAGCGCAATGATCAATCCGAATGCCATCGAAATTCTAGATGACGGCATTGATCAGAACTGTAATGGTATGCAAGATGATTGCCTGGATTCAGATAATGATGGATTTTGTGATAACATAGATATTTGTCCTGGATTTGATGATAGCGTTGATTCTGATGGCGATGGTGTACCAGATGGATGTGACCTATGTGCTGGTTTCGATGACAGCGCTGATGCAGATTTGGATGGAGTTCCGGATGGCTGTGATGCTTGCGCAGGTTTTGATGACGCAGTAGACAGTGATGGTGACGGTGTAGCAGACGGATGTGACCTTTGTCCTGGATTTAACGATGCTGTTGATTCAGATGGAGATGGTTCCCCTGATGGATGTGACCTATGTACGGGTGATGACTCGACTGGGGATTCTGATGGTGACGGAATATGTGATGATTTAGACCAATGTCCAGGATCAGACGATTCGATTGATTCTGATGGAGATGGTATAGCTGATGGTTGTGATATTTGTAATGGTAATGACGCGACAGGAGATGCTGATGGTGACGGATATTGCTTTGACAATGATTGTGATGATAATTTAAATTCGGTTTATCCTGGAGCACCTGAAGTTCTTGATAATGGTATAGATGAAAATTGCGATGGTACTGATAATTACTTAGGAGTTAATGACTTTAACCTAACATTAGGAATCCACCCTAATCCTTCTAATGGAACATTCGTTATTCTTAATGACACAGGGAAATCGTTAACATATTCAATTCTTTCTTTGAACGGTTCGGAAATAACAACTGGTGAATTATCAATAGGAAATAATGAAATGGACCTTACTTCACTTGAAAAAGGAACATATTTTATCCAGGTTTCTTTTGAAGGTCAAAAAAGAACTCAAAAGATCGTGATTAATTAAGACCACATGATACTTTAAAAAGCCATCCTTGTGAGGGCTTTTTTGTTTGTAACTTTTTCCTGTTCCGTCAGTCTAAATGTGGCAACATTTTATTTTTGTCAAAACATTTCAAATGAATCGATTATCTCTTCTGATCTTAAGCGTTTTTACCTCATTTATCAGTGTTGCGCAATACTGGCAACAAGAAGTAAATTATACCATCAATGTTACCCTGAATGATAAGGATCATACTTTATCGGCTTTTGAAGAATTTGAATACATCAATCATTCACCAAATACTTTGGATGTAATGTACATCCACCTTTGGCCAAATGCCTATAAGAATGGAAAGACTGCACTAGGCAAACAACAATATGAGGGTGGTGAAACAGATCTTACTTTCGGACCAGAGGAAATAAAAGGTTGGATAGATTCTCTAAATTTCAAAGCAGACGGTCAACCAGTATCTTGGTCGCTTGATCCGGCAAATATTGATATCGCCATCCTTAAATTGAATACTCCACTTGCCAGTGGTCAACGAGTAAAGATCAGTACACCATTCAAAGTAAAGATTCCTTCAGGTTCAATTTCCAGACTTGGGCACATTGGACAATCTTACCAGATCACACAATGGTACCCAAAACCTGCGGTATACGATAAGAATGGTTGGAATGCCATCCCTTATCTTAATCAGGGAGAATTTTATTCTGAATATGGTTCATTTGACGTTAGTATTACCTTACCTGAAAACTATGTGGTTGGTGCTACTGGTGACCTTCAAACTCAATCTGAGATCGACTTTCTGAATGCGAAGCATGAGGACACCAAAAAGAACATCAAGGAAATGCTTCAGCAAAAACAGGGACGAGGAGGAAAAACTGAATTCCCTGCTTCTTCAACTACCTTCAAAACGATCAGATACACACAAACTAAAGTTCATGACTTTGCCTGGTTTGCTGATAAGCGCTATGCTGTCTCTAAAAGTGAAGTAGAATTACCTCATTCAAAAAGAAAGGTTACTACTTGGGCGATGTGGGTGCCACATAACACATTCACATGGCAGTATGCCGATGAATACTTGAGGGATGGAACCTATTATTATTCCCTTTGGAATGGAGATTACCCTTATAATCAGGTAACAGCTGTAGATGGAACGATCAGTGCTGGTGGAGGAATGGAATATCCTAACGTTACCGTAATCGGTTCATCAAGCACCAAAGAAGACCTTGAGGTAGTGATCGTTCACGAAGTGGGACACAACTGGTTCTATGGAATTCTTGGATCCAACGAAAGAGTTCATGGATGGATGGATGAAGGAATGAATACTTTGAATGAGGTGAGATACATTCAAACAAAATATCCAGACAACCAGAGAATGTCTGACATGGTCATGAATGGTAGATTTCACATGAATGATCTTGACCATCATGATATGGGTGATATATCGTATCGAATGATCGCACATTTGGGAGAAGACCAGCCGATCGAAACGCACTCGGCAGAATTCAGCTCAGCGAATTATGGGATTATCATGTATCAGAAGACGGGACTGGTATTCTACTACCTGAAGGATTATCTGGGTGAAGAACTGTTTGATCAATGTATGCATGCCTATTTTGAAGAATGGAAATTCAAGCACCCACAGCCTGAAGATATGAGATCAGTGTTGGAAAAGACTTCCGGAAAAGACCTTAGCTGGTTATTCGAAGATCTGATTCAGACGACCAATCATGTTGATTACAAGATCACATCTGTAAAAAGGTCGGAAACCGGAACCTTGGTTACTGTTCGAAACAAAGGACAAGTGAATGGGCCTATCGAAGTAAATTTGTACAAAGGAGATCAGATCGTTGAAACGAAGTGGGCTGAACCAGGGAAAAATAAAAGAACGCTTGAATTTTCGACATCAGATCCCGATGCCGCCAGAATTGACGCTTCAAAAGATATCCCGGAAATGTACAGAAATAACAACGGGTGGCACAAAAAAGGCCTTTTCGGAAAGATAGAACCTATCAAAATGGAATTTCTGATCGGCGATAACGAACCCGATAAAACCAATTTGTTCTGGTCTCCGATCATTGCGGCCAATTACTACGATAAATTCATGATCGGCGCAGTTTTCCATAACAATGGAATTCCTTTTAATCGCTTCCAGTATCTTATAGCACCCATGTATTCGTTTGGGAGAGGTATGGCCTCGGGAATTGCTGAATTTTCCTACACTGCATTGCCTAAAACGACATTCAAAACCTCTCAATTTGGACTTTCTGTAAAGTCTTTCAAAGACAGTGATGGATATGCTGATAAGTTCAACGGTGCATATGTAGCATTGAGCCCCTATTGGACTGCAAAACTTGGACAACGTAAAAAAGCAGGTCCTTTTTCTCATGGCATTCGTGTTCAGGGAATACTAAAATACAACGTGAATAACGGAATGGAGATGGACTACAGCGGTGGATTCGTTAAGTATTCTGGAGATTTGAATTTCCCTGACCATAAATTCAACTATCAACTGAGGGAGGATTATATCGATGGACCATCAGCCAACATGGTTCGATTTACTTCAGAAGCTACCTACAAATTCAGATACTTGAAAAATTCAATGAAAAGATGGGTAGAAATCCGCGGTTTCTTTGGTTTCTCAGATGTTTTTGCTTCACCAGGAACGGCAACTTATCCTTATGCGATGTCATTAAGTGGTACCGATGGAGCACAAGACCTTTTCTATGAAGACTATTATTTCGGAAGAGGTGTATTAAGTGGAATTTGGTCTCAGCAGCGTGCTGAAAACATGGGTGGTTTCAAAAGTACTGCTTGGTATGGAACCACAGCAGACTGGATGGCAACGTCCAATATTTATTGGCAACTCCCTATTCCAAAAATTGGAATCTTTGGTGCATTTTGTGACCTAGGAGTATTTAGCAATGGAGTGAGTGTCAATACTGCTGTCAATACGGGAATTGGTGTTCGATTCGGGAAAGTATTCGGTCTGTATTTACCGGTTTGGATGAGTAAAGAATTAAACGATTCTTTCGGTAACTCAAGATATGTTGAAAAGATCAGATTTACTTTGAAGCTTAACCCTTTCAATGGAGATCTTAAAATTGGAAATTTCTTCTGATGAAAAAAGCACTGATAGTTCATGCCCACCCGGAGAAGTTGTCTTTTAATTCAGCATTGAAGGATAAAGCAATTTCTGTTCTAAACGAAATGGGATATACCGTAAATGTCTCTGACCTCTACGAGATGGGATTTGATCCAGTTGGTGGAAAGCAAGACTTCATTGAATTGAAAAACCATGATTTCTTCAAGTTTCAACTTGAACAGGTCAACGCATATGAACATGATCTTTTCACATCTTCCATCAAGGAAGAAATGAGGAAATTTGAAGAGAGTGATTTAATCATCTTCAACTTTCCATTATGGTGGTTCGGTTTACCTGCTATTCTAAAAGGTTGGGTAGATAGAGTATTCGCTATGGGATTCGCTTATGGTGCAGGGAAAGGAGTATACGACAATGGATTCTTCAAGGAAAAACAAGCCTTCCTTTGCCTAACCACAGGTGGTCCTGATATTGCTTATGGACCCAATGGGAAAAATGGTTCGCTGGACACAATTTTATATCCTATTCAGCATGGGATGCTATATTTTGTTGGAATGAATGTAAAACCGGCATTTATCAGTTTTAGTCCTGCAAGAAAAGAAAAGAATGAGCTAGAATCCGAATTGCGCCGATACGAAGAGCATTTGAAGAATCTAGAACAATTGCCTTCGATCTATTGATCTCATATATATTCTGAAAGCTCTAACCATCGATCGGTCTTGGATTCGATCAATGACACTACTTCTGCCAGACGATTACCTACCTTCATGATCTCTTCTCCGGATAAACTGCCGTCAGACAATTGACTGGTAAGTTCTTCTTTTTCTATTTCCAATTGCTCCATTTCTTTTTCGATCTGGTCAAATTCGGAACGTTCCTTAAAACTTAGCTTCTTTTTGGGTTTATTATCCTCAACCTTTGGGGCTTCAGCAACTAGTTTTTCCTCTTGAATCGGCTTTTCTTCCTTTTTCTGTTGTGACTTCAGTTTCCGGTATTCGGTATAGTTACCCAAAATGTCAACGACTTTACCTTGCCCCTCAAAAACGAACAGATGGTCCACCATTTTATCCATGAAATATCTGTCGTGAGAAACTACGATCAAACACCCTTCAAAAGACCTCAGGTATTCCTCGAGAACTGACATTACGAAAATATCAAGATCGTTCGTAGGCTCATCGAGGATCAGGAAATTTGGATTGGACATCAATACTGTCATCAACTTCAGTCGACGTCGTTCTCCCCCACTTAGCTTGTGCACGAAATTATAATGCATGCTGCGAGGAAAAAGAAATCGCTCCAGAAATTGTGCGGCAGACAATTGTCTTCCCTTTTCCAAAGGAATGAATTCGGCAATGTCGCGAATTACATCAATCACCTTTTTATCTTCATCAACCTTGATCAGCTCCTGATTGTAATAACCAAACCGAACAGTATCACCAACAACTACTTTTCCTTTGTCGGCAGGAAGAAGACCTTGAATGATATTCAGAAACGTAGACTTACCTGTTCCATTATTTCCAACAACTCCCAATCGTTCTTTCCTTTGGAAATTGTATGTCAGATCATTTAGAATAACCTTGTCTCCAAAGCTTTTTGAAATGTGATGGAGTTCAACGATCTTAGTCCCTAAGCGTTCCATTTTAACAGGAAGCTCCATTTCATCTTCATCCAAACGCTGACTGGCAACCTTTTTTATTTCCTGAAACGAGTCTAGTCTGGCCTTCTGTTTTGTCCCACGAGCTTTGGGTTGTCTTCTCACCCAATCCAGTTCTTTTTTAAAAAGGTTTTTTGCTTTTTCTACTGTCGATTGAAGTTGCTCCTGGCGTTCAGCTTTTTTCTCCAGATAATAGGAGAAATTCCCTTTGTACTTGTAGATGGTCTCATCATCCATTTCCAGGATCGTATCGCAAACGACCTCAAGAAAATACCTGTCATGGGTTACCATCAACAAGGTTGATTTGGATTTAGAAAGATATTCTTCCAGCCATTCGATCATATCCAGATCAAGGTGGTTCGTAGGCTCATCAAGAATTAAAAAATCAGCATTTGAAATAAGGACCTTGGCAAGAGCCACTCTTTTCTTTTCTCCTCCTGAAAGCAAACCTATTTTCTTGTCACTGTCATCCAGCTTAAGCACCGAAAGGATCTGATTAACCCGCACTTCGAAATCCCAAGCATTTAACTCTGTAAGCTCCTGGAAGATCGCTTCAACTTTTTGTTGATCACCGGACTTCATCGCCTGGTTATATGCTTTCACAACCTTTAATTCAGGAAGATCATGTGAGAATACTTCTTCAAGTATCGTGTGATTGTCATCGAGATTTTCCGTCTGTTCCATGAAAGCAAGAGAAACATCATTTCGATAGACAACTCTCCCTTCATCATACGGCTCAAGATCCATCAAACACTTTAGAAGCGTTGTTTTACCTGTACCATTTTTGGCGACTATCGCTACTTTCTGTCCTTGATCTATACCAAATGTCAGATCCCTGAAAATAACGCGTTCACCATAGGTTTTGGTTAAACCTTCAACAGATAGGTAATTCATTTATCTTAATCGATTGAGTGAATCAAGAAGGTTTTTGTCTCTTTTAACTCCCAGATTTGCTAAAAAAACCAGTGGCAATCCACAAACAAATAGAAAATAAGCCAGTCCGAGCTCACGCTTTGCAGAGCTCAACTCCAGCATAGAATCTCCCATCACAGAGTAGATAAATAGGCCGATCAATAGGAGAAGATAAATGTAAAACGTTAAACGAACGATGCGGAGCTGTCTTGTCAGGTTTTTGTATGCCATGATCCCAACGAAACATAGAATGATCAGCATAAAACTTGAGATATAAAAAGGATATGCTACTTTTTCGACGATGCTTCCTGATTGGTCGCGCGTAAGAATACCAAAGGCTGTCAGATCATAGCTCAATTCATCTTGTACGAATGAAATGAAGGTCATCCCAAAACTTACCACCCCTAACAAGATCATCGCCAATAAAAGATAAACTGTCTGAATTCTTTGTATCATATTTTCGTTGCTTTGTTTCTTAAATAATGGTCGAGAATTACCATTGCAGCCATTGCTTCAACTATTGCCACGGCGCGCGGAACGACACAAGGATCGTGTCTTCCTTTTCCTTTGATCAAGATCTCTTCGCCCTGATCATTGATCGAATTTTGATCTTTCATTATGGTCGCTACGGGCTTGAAAGCTACACGGAATTCAATAGGCATTCCATTTGAGATTCCTCCTTGAATTCCACCACTGTTGTTTGTTGAGGTTTCTCCATTCGGTAGGATTTGGTCATTATTCTCTGATCCTTTTTTTGAAACAGATGAAAATCCACTTCCAAATTCGACTCCTTTCACTGCGTTGATCGAAAACATTGCTTTACCCAGATCAGCGTGCAATTTGTCAAACACAGGTTCTCCTAATCCAACCGGAACATTTACGATCATACATTTCACACATCCACCAATCGTGTCTCCTTCAGCCCGAACCTGCTCAACAAGCTCGATCATTTTCTCAGCAATGTGATTATCCGGACAGCGAACCACGTTCGACTCAATAGCATCCGACAGAAAAAAAGAATTGTCATCCAGTTTAACCGAACCGATCTGATCTACATACGTCGAAAACTCAATTCCTAAACTTTCAAGGATCTGTTTTGCGATTGAACCGGCTGCAACTCTACAAGCTGTTTCTCTGGCACTCGACCTTCCTCCACCTCTATGATCTCTGATCCCATATTTCTGCTGATACGTATAATCGGCATGGGATGGCCTATAGGCATCTTTCAAATGATCATAATCAGATGAATGCTGATCTTCATTTTTGATGATAAATCCTATGGGTGTACCAGTGGTTACTCCATCAAGTAAACCTGATAAAAGTTGAACCGTATCGGATTCTTTTCGCTGAGTAACGAGTTTCGATTGTCCTGGTTTTCTCTTATCAAGATCGATCTGAATCTTTTCAAGATCAATTCTGATACCTGCGGGAACTCCATCAACAACACCTCCAATGGCCAAGCCATGAGATTCACCAAATGAAGTCAATCGAAATATAGAACCAAATGAAGATCCTGCCATATCACAAAGATACTGACTAAATATTACCCCGCCTTTGATCTGAAATAAAAAAAGGGGAAGACCACTCTTCCCCTTTCCCTATAGATCGAAATATTATTTCTTGGTGTACACATAAACCATAAAGATCTGACCAAAATCAGTCTTTATACTCAGTTTTTCACCTGTATTTTCTTCAATTGTAAAATTCATTGGCATTTTCTTCCCATTCATTTCAGCATTCAATACCAATGTGCCGGCAGCCTCATCAAGTTCATAGGTTCCTGTCCATTTTGACATACTACCATCTCCTGACGGATGTGGGAATTCTCTTGAAAAAGTCCCGTCTTCATTCAGGATCAAAGTTGTTTTCCCAATAGTTCTTTCTTTAGATTCCTTGATGTATTTCTCATCTTGAGCTGTCAATTTCTTGTCTCCAGCATCAGGAACCATATCGGTCATATCATACGTTCCAAAAATAGTAGCTACTTCTTCCTCTTCTATATCTTCTACCTCTCCAGCTGATTCCTCTACTTTTGTTTCGTTTTCACTTTCTTCTTTCCCTCCACATGAAGCAATGGAAAAACTTAATCCTCCAACAAGGAGATACACAAATGTCTTTTTCATGGTTTTTATTTGAAATATAATAAAAAATCCCTCCGAGGAGGGACTTACTTATTGACAAATCGTTAATTCTGTTTGCTTTAGAATTTTTCGAACTTCTTCCAATGTAGGTGCTTCAGCGTAGGTTCTCAAAACAGGTTCAGTTCCGGAAGGTCTAATCATTACCCATCTTTCATCATCGAAAAAGTATTTAAAACCATCAATGGTCTTCACTTCTCGTACATTGTAATCTCCAAAAGATTTATAATTGTCTTCTTTACAATTCGCAATGATCTTCTGTTTCAATTCTTCGGTAATATGAAGGTCATTTCTTTCGAACTTGAATTCACCGACGATCTCATAGACCTCTTCGATCAATTCATCCAGCGTCTTTCCAGACTTCGCCATGAATTCCCAGATGATCAATCCCATCCAAATTCCATCTCTTTCCGGAATGTGTCCTTTAACAGCAATTCCTCCTGACTCTTCTCCTCCAAGAAGTACGTCATCTTCAACCATGATGGAAGCTATTTCCTTGAAACCGATCTTTGTGGTTTGGATCTCTAAACCATAATGCGCACACATTTTTTCAACGCGGGGAGTAACTGAAAAAGCAATCACGACTTTCCCTGTCATCTTTTTGTACTTTACCATATAATGGATCAGTAAAAGAATGATGTGGTGTGAATCAATGAATTCTCCTTTTCCATTGTATAAACCGATGCGGTCGGCATCACCATCCGTTGCTAAGGCACAATCCATCGAACCATTCTCCTTTAGAAACTGCTCGAGCTCCTGTAAGTTTTTAGCAATTGGTTCAGGTGCCTGACCATTAAATGATGGATTATAATCACAATGTAAAAATGTAGTCTCAGGAAGTATTCTTTTTAAAACATTTTGTCCTGCACCATACATCGCATCATACGTTAATTTCAGCCCAGAGGCTTTTATCGCCTCGATATCGAAATTCGCTTTTACATGATCAACGTATCTTGTTTCAAAGTCAACTATTTCTATTTGACCTGCAGCAATTGCTCCATCAATATCGATCCCTTTAAAGTCGATCGGACAATTATCCGGTATGAGGTCTTCAACTTCCTGAACATGCCAAGGCGCCAGAGGGCCACCAAAATAAGCTTTTAGTTTAAATCCATTATAGCTCGGTGGATTATGGCTTGCCGTTAGGATCACTCCAATCTCACAATTGAATTGATTGGCAGCCAATGAGATCATTGGTGTTGAAACGAAACCACGAGACATACGAACATGGATTCCCTGAGAAACAAATATTCTTGCTGCTGTTT
This sequence comes from Bacteroidota bacterium, assembly GCA_006227105.1. Lineage (GTDB taxonomy): Bacteria > Bacteroidota > Bacteroidia > Flavobacteriales_D > Crocinitomicaceae > M0103. The sequence continues at coordinate 1,291 of SBFR01000208.1, read as the reverse complement.
CCATAAACAATTCACCTGCAAAACGACAATCATGTCCCAAAACCACGCTTGGTTTATCATAATTGCTTTTCAACCATAATGCTGTAGCATAAGTTACTCTTGCGACGTTATCTACTGTGAAATCTTCCGCTATAATGGCTCTCCAGCCATCCGTTCCAAATTTGATCTTTGTTGCCAAACTAATTTATTTTTAGGAGACAAATATACTGAAACAACCCATTTTTAGGTAAAGTGAGTATAAATGATTTATTAATGATTATTTATCGAAGGAGATCTTATATCCTACCCCAGTGGAATCAGAGGAACGCTCCATTTCGGCATCGATCTGATCACATAACAGATCGATCAAAGATAAGCCTAAAGAATTTTTCCCTTTTTGAACCTTCATCCCTGGCCCGTTATCTTTGATCCTTAAGATGTACTGATCGTCCGTTTCTAACAAGTGAAGTTCCAGAATTCCATTTTCTTTGAATGCATGTTTAAATGCATTTGATGCTATTTCGTTTAAGATTAAACCGAGTGGAATTGCTTTTTCAGGATTGAAACGTCCTTCCTTAATGTCAAAGTCAAATCGAGTATCGATGCGTTGTCCCGGTTTTTCATAGAGCTGCATCAAACTCATGATCACCTGTCTAAAATAACTTTCAATATTGATCGATGACAAGTTGGGATCACTATAGATCAATTCATGAATACCCGCCATCGTATTTACTCGATTCAATCCAGTTCTGAAGATTTCAAGAAACTGTTCATCTTCGATCTCATTCATTTGGAGACGCAAGAGCGAGGAAATGATCTGCATGTTATTCTTAACACGATGATGCACCTCCTTCAACAATGTTTCCTTTTGTTCCAATGAAGTCCTCAACTTATCCTCTACGACCTTTCGTTGAAAGAATACCGGAACTTGATGTTCTTTATCTGAATTTCCTTGAGCCTTACCCAAATATTCATTGATTCGATCTGGAGGAGCCATGATGAAGGTACACTTATCGTCTCCCTTTGCTTCACAAGTGATCTCCACTGTCGTTAAAGGAATATTGAAGCTTTCTTCACACCATCCTGAGGAATACCCACAGTTCATAATGCAAACCGGAGTATCTGACTTACGCTTTGCTTTCACCCATGACCTGGCTTCAAAGGAATTGTGGTGATAGAATTTTAAAAAGTAATTCTCATCGGGTGAAGGGTTGCTTTCCGGTAAGATCTCAACGTTGGCCCACCCTGTAAATGCAAAATGAATTGGCCCTGCAGACAATTTACTGATCGGATCCTTTAACTTCATCTTTTG
>SBFR01000018.1 GCA_006227105.1 Bacteroidota bacterium | reverse complement strand
GTTTGCTTCTCTTCATTCAGGCTAGGATTGTTCTGAATTCTTTCCTGTTCAGTTTGATGCTCAGCCATGATGTTCTCTTCCTTCATACCGGAAGTAACAATGATCCTGTCTCTCAAGGTTGGATCGTTTTTCTCCATTTCCTCGATCTGCTGATTGACGTATGAAGTTAGCGTATTGGTATTCGTCTTTTCAGTTTCCTTAAGAGCGCGCGTTGCATTCTCTTTCGGAACTACGACTGTCGTTTTGTTGCCTAGTGCTTCCTGAAGTAGATCCACTTGTTTCTTGAGAATGAATTTCTCTGCGGTCAAAGCATCCACCTTCTTCTCCAGGCGCTTTTTATCTTCCTGGATCAACAAGATCTCTTCTTTCTTCTGGTTGATCTTTCGATCGATCTCTTCCCAGTCTTTCTTCTTTGCGGTCTCTTTGGAGTTTTGAAGCACCTGAATCTCGACATCCAGATCCTTCAGTTCTCTGGCATAGGCATCAATTTTATCGTTCAGTGTATTTAACTGATCATCGATGACAACAATACGATCTACAAGGTTTTGAACCAGTGAAGTCGTATTGTCATTCAAGGCTTCTCTAACAACTTCCTTGTTTTGCAACAAATAATCGATGGCCGCCTTTTCATCTCCATCGCGATAGATCTTATCAAAAGTCTTGGCAATATCATTGAGCTGATTGATCTTTCCTGCTGAAGCAGAGCTCGCAATTACGGCATTCACTGAATCGGCCAACCTCATCAGGTTCTTTGATTCTGTCTTTAAATCATTTTGTTTACGGATGAGATTCTGTGCTTCACGAAGAAGGATGTATTTGTTTTCCTCATTCTGGGCTTTATTGGCCTCAGCTACTTTTTCCTTGATCTGGGCTTCAAGCTTTGTGAAATCTTCTGAATTCTGTACGACTAACGCATTAATGTTATTGGTGATCTCTTCGGCTTGCTTTTTATTTTGAAGTGCCTTTTCTGCTTCTTTCGCCAGACGATCAGCGATCTCAACTGCAAGAAGGTCTCCCATTCCCAGCTCATCTAGAGCTTCTTTCTTCTCACGTTCCTGCTCGATCTCCTCCATATCGAACTCCTGCACGTTTACATTCAACTCAGAACGCTTCTTGATCACTTCAGCGATAACAGACTGTGGATCCTCTACCTCCTCATTGAATAGGTTAATGATCTTTACGATCTCACGTCCGTTTTCATCATACGCGTGAACGATCTTCTGTTTCAGTGGTTTGAATTCTTTCAGGAAAGGAATAGAAACGATGGACCTGAACTCCTTTGCACTCCCTTCGATATTCATGACATACTCATACTTCCCTCCTTTCGGGAAAGTGATCAAATAAACTGCTTTATCGTTGGAATTGAATCGTCCGATATCTTCCCCTGTCGCGTAATCTTTGATCTGGAAATCGATCTTCTTGATCGAAGGATCCACTTCAGACACGAAATTACCTTTGATCACGGATAGCTGGATCGGAACACGCTCTACAAGTACTTTGTACACATACAATTTACCCATCTCACTCTGGCGTGCAGAAGCGAAGTAGGCGTTCTTGTTCAGTGAGTCAACAATATAGAACATATCATCATCCGGTGATGATATCGCAAAGTCCATGTTTTCTGGTGGACCAAAAGCTCCTGTTTCAGGATCGATCTTACTACGGAATACATCGTATCCCCCCATTGAATTATGTCCTTTTGATGAGAAGTACAAATACTGTCCATCCGGGTGCATGTATGGATAGTCTTCATCGAATTGTGTGTTTACATTTCCTGGTATAGGTTGTGGAAGACCCCAACTGCCGTCCGGCAACCTTCTTCTGACATAGATATCTTTTCCTGTTGCTTCGTTGTCGCCATAGCTCGAGTAATAGATCACACTGGGTTTCTGTGGGAAATGAATCAATGGAATGTGATTGTACTTTTTATCAAGCTTAGACTGGAATTCAGCCGTAACAAGCATACTTCCGCCAATATCATGAAGGTCGTAGATCCTGAAGAATTTATCGGAGGTAATTTCTTTTTTATCGGTAACGATCAGATCGGAAATGGTCGTCATCAAACGTTTACCGTTCTGACACATCTGTATATCCCGATCAGCATCGAATTGTTTCGTTGTCTTTATCTTCTTTTCGTTGTACAACGAATAATACTTGATCGCATCATTGAATCGATAATCGAGATGGAGTGCTCTACCCAAATAATAATAGGCCTCAACAGGAATATTCGGGTCATTTACCGCTGCCGAAAGATGCTTAATCGCATCTTGTTTTTTGTTGGAATTGAATAAGAGACAAGTACCGTATTTGTAATTGTACATTGCATCTTTAGGCTGAAGGGCAACGAGACGTAAATATAAAGGTGTAGCATCCAGATATTGTTCGGTATCGAACAATTTATCTGCTTGCGCCTTCATTTCGGCTTCTGTCTGTGCACTTAATTGCGCAACAGAAACCAGTAAAATCAGGGCCACAAGAATATTTTTCAGTTGAATCACTTACCTAATTGTGCCTTCTTATTTTATATGAGTGATTAGTACGACTATTTTCCAAAAAGGTTCATTTTACTCTCAGTACCATTCATCAAACGAACGATATTTTTCTTGTGAGCAAAAATCACCCCTCCACTTAGGACAACACTGAACCAGAAAATTAGCACTGATCCAGGTTCAAGGAAGAAAACGGTTACCGGAAACAAAAGTGCAGCAGAGATCGAACCTAATGAAACGTATTTACTAGAAATAAAAACGATCATAAAAAGTCCAATACAAATAGCTGCAGCCAGAGGCTGAATACCGACAATCACTCCAAGAGAAGTTGCCACACCTTTTCCTCCTCTGAATTGTGCAAAAACCGGAAAAATGTGTCCGACAATTGCCAATACGGCTGCCTCAATGCGCAAAAGCTCCAATGAACTCTCTGTATTCTTAAGCATCGCAACCACAGCGAAAGGCACTACTGTAGCAAGTACTCCTTTAGCCACATCCACACTCAAAACAACAATTCCCGCCTTTTTCCCCAGTACTCTGAAGGTATTCGTTGCACCGGCATTATTGCTACCGTGCTCTCTAACATCTACATTGTACCATGCCTTTCCTATCCAGACCGCAGTCGGGATAGATCCCAGTAAATAGGAAATGATTCCTGTAATAATATATTCCATTATCTGTCAAACAGCCCCAGGAACCTACTCTTGTAAACTCCCTGAGTACTAATTTCATATTTAAAGTTCTTTGTTTTACGCTTATCCTCTTTGATTGAATTTACTCCGTCTGCCAGCTCTTTATCGCCCGTAATGATTCTCATTTCGCCATCCTTCTTGTTTAGACGGTAATCAAAATAATAATCATATCCACCTGGTATATCAAAATAGACTCCAAGTCGGTCACCTCCCGAAACAGGTCCTTGCTGCTGGAAGAACACTTTCATCGGAATGAACTTCATCACCGGTTTCTCATACATGTTCAACAAGATCGCAGTGGTATTGCTCGTAATCAACCCTTTTTCTTCAACCCCAAACTTATCGTAAGATGATAATTTAACACCTGTCAAGATAAATGCTTGCTCGAGTTGTTTAGGGAATTTCTTCACTTCTCCTTTGATGGTGTAATCGGACTTAAAGCGGTCAGCTGTTTCCTGATCGGTCCATTCAACAAG
>SBFR01000215.1 GCA_006227105.1 Bacteroidota bacterium | reverse complement strand
AAAACGATCGAAGTGCCTCGTTAATGAACAATCTCTGGAGATCCATATACCTGACTCGCTGGTTCTTTCTGCTTTGTGGAGTGATCGTCGTATTGTTTGCAGCCTCATTTGGCGTTCGCGAGCTTTACTTTGTTGCGAAAGTGAGTACGGTAAGTTTATTTGGTCTCACCCTTCTCGATGCACTATTAGTATTTCTCTACAAGGAGCCATTGGATTTTGAACGGCATGTCAATGAGAGGCTTTCATTGGGCGACAATAATCCTGTGAAACTTGTTGTCAGAAATAAAGGCCTACAACCTGTTACATTCATGCTCTACGAGGGATTTCCTGAGCAAATGCAGGAAAGAGATAAAGTGTTCATTGGGATCTTGGCGCCTGAAGGGGAGAAAGAGTTTCATTATGACTTTCTTCCGAAAAAACGTGGTGAGTATTTCTTCGGAGATGCATTTTTCAGGATCTCATCCATTTTCAATCTTGTTAGTCGTAAATACGTGGTTCCATCGGGAATGGTAACGCAAGTGTATCCTTCGGTTTTACAGCTAAAGAAATTCGAGCTTCTCGTTTTCCAACAACAAAAGACGTCGGTTGGGATCAAAAAAGTTCGACGAATCGGAAACAACAGTGAATTCGAACAGATCAAGGCTTATGTGCAGGGCGATGAAGTGAAAACGATCAACTGGAAAGCGACAAGTAGAAAGTTTGACCTGATGGTAAATCAGTACCAGGAGGAGAAATCGCAGCACATTTATTGTTTGATCGACAAGAGCCGCAACATGCAAGTAGAATTCAATGAGATGAGCGTGCTGGATTATGCGATCAACTCTACTTTGGTCTTTTCGAATATCGCACTCAAAAACGGTGATAAAACAGGATTGATCACCTTTTCGGATAAGATCGGGACTAAGTTACCGGCCAACCGAACAGGAAGCCAGATGAGAAGGATCCTTGAGGAACTGTACAATCAAAAAACCCATTTCAAGGAGCCGAATTACGAGTTGTTGTACCAAACGATCCGAAGAACCATTAGCACACGATCACTTCTCGTTCTGTTTACGAATTTCCAGACCGAGTTTGCCATGAGGCGAGCACTGCCAATGTTGAGGAGGATCAATCAGAAACATTTGTTGGTCATCGTCTTCTTTGAAAACACCGATCTTCAGGAGTATGCTTTCAAGCCTTTGGAAACAACGAATGACGTATATATTTCAGCGGTTGCTGAACGCGTGATCACGCTCAAATCAAGAATGGCGAGAGAATTGAAACAGAACGGAATACAGACTATCCTTACTACTCCGGATAACCTGAGTATTGATACCATCAATAAGTATCTGGAATTAAAAGCGCGCGGGGCTATATAAAAAAAGGCCGGCATTTGCCGACCTTTCCAATGTTATTCAGTTGAATTATTGAATGAAAGTCATGATAGTTGTGTTGTTACCATCAACATCTCTCAACTTCATTTCCTTGTTCTTCAACATTAAAATTTCGATCTCAGACACAGTTCCAGCTGAATCAGTTGTGATAAACTTTAATTTATCATCAGAGAACTTCCAAGTTCCATTTTCAGTGTCTGTATAAGTTGCTCCACCGAAAGAATAAGAAGTAGTTACTGTGTAAGTATCATCTTTCTTAATGCTAATTTTAATTGAAGTGTTTGAAAGGTCTTGAGCCTGATCGTTAACAGTCATGCTGCTAAGTGACCATTCACCAACAATTCTAGCTTTCTTAGATAGTAGAGAAAATCCTGGTCCTTCTTCGTATTTACCACAAGAAGCAACAGCGATAGCGGATACTGCCAACAAAAGGAAAGCAGCGGTTCTGATAAAAGATTTCATACGGTTAGTTTTTTTAATTTTTGCAAAATTACGTGAATTCCTTACGATTACACAATAATTGTTCCTTAAATATTTGTTAATGTATTTTGGGCAGAAATCGATCGAACAAATCCTGACTACCGACCTAAAAAAGTATATTTGTTCCCTGTAAAACTGAGACAATGAATAAGAACGAAGACCTTTTGAATAGAAGAGAGGCCTCTGGGTTAGGAGGAGGACAGGCAAGGATCGACAAGCAGCACCAACAAGGAAAGTTGACTGCAAGAGAGCGAGTTACCTTGTTGCTTGATGAAGGTTCATTCCATGAAATAGGACAATTTGTTGAACACCGCGCAACATCATTTGGCTTGGAGAAGCAAAAATTTCCTGGCGATGGAGTGATCACAGGCTACGGAACGGTTCATGGAAGATTGGTCTATGTATTCTCGCAGGATTTTACAGTTTTAGGGGGTTCTTTGTCCGAAACTCACGCTGCCAAGATCTGTCGTGTGATGGATATGGCGATGAAGAACGGAGCGCCCCTAATCGGATTAAATGACTCAGGAGGTGCTCGTATTCAGGAGGGGGTTGTTTCTCTTGCGGGTTACGCAGATATCTTTTATCGAAATACGCTGGCTTCAGGGGTTATCCCTCAACTTTCGGTAATCATGGGCCCATGTGCAGGAGGAGCAGTGTATTCACCTGCCTTGACAGATTTCATTTTCATGGTGGAAGAAACTTCCTATATGTTCGTTACCGGACCCAATGTGGTTAAGACGGTGACTCATGAAGAAGTTAGCTCAGAAGATCTTGGAGGTGCAAAAGCTCACGCTGAAAAATCTGGTGTGAACCATTTCACTGCGGCCAATGACGTTGAATGTCTCAAAAAAGTACGTGATGTTCTGACATATATGCCGCAGAACGCAAATGAAAAACCACCGTGTCCGACTCAATATTCATTCTCAGCCTCCAAGCTGGAATCAATTGGGAATATACTTCCTGATAATGTGAATGTTCCTTACGACATCAGAAAGGTGGTTGATTGCGTGATCGATGACAACAGCTTCAGAGAAGTACATGAAGATTTCGCGAAGAATATAGTGGTTGGTTTTGCAAGACTGGAAGGACAAACCATTGGAATTGTGGCCAATCAGCCTGCTGCACTTGCGGGAGTTCTTGATATCGATGCATCGCGCAAAGGAGCACGTTTTGTGCGCTTCTGTGATGCATTCAATATTCCACTTTTGGTATTTGAAGATGTGCCTGGATTCCTTCCTGGAACTGATCAGGAATGGAGAGGTATCATTACGCATGGAGCAAAATTACTGTATGCATTCTCTGAAGCTACTGTTCCAAGAATTACCGTGATTACGCGTAAGGCATATGGTGGTGCATTCGACGTGATGAATTCAAAAAGCATTGGAGCTGACTTGAACTTTGCTTGGCCAACTGCTGAGATCGCAGTAATGGGAGCAAAAGGTGCTGCGGAGATCATTTTCAAAAGAGAGATCGCAGAAGCGGCTGATCCACAAGCGAAATGGTTGGAGAAGGAAGCTGAATATGCTGAAATGTTCGCGAATCCTTACCGTGCAGCTGAACGAGGTATTGTGGATGATGTGATCTTACCTTCGGAAACAAGAGAAAAGGTAATTGCAGGATTCAAAATGCTTGAAAATAAAGCAGAAGTCTTACCGAAGAAAAAGCACGGAAATATCCCGTTGTAAAAAATTTATATCTCATTAAAAAGGCGCGGATTACTGCGCCTTTTTTGTTTTTCAAATCATTACATTTGTCACCTCAAAATTCAACTTATGTTCAGATCACACACCAACGGCGAATTACGTGCTTCAAATATTGGATCTACAGTTACACTTGCAGGATGGGTGCAGCGCTCCAGAGACCTCGGAGGAATGACCTTTATCGATCTTCGCGACCGTTATGGAATAACTCAGTTGGCTTTCAATATGGAAGACAATGCCGATCTATGTGCGAAGGCCAGAAAACTCGGACGTGAATTCGTGATCCAGGTAACTGGACAAGTGATCGAACGTTCAAGCAAGAACAAAAACCTGCCTACCGGTGATATTGAGATCAAAGTATCTGAACTGAATTTATTGAATGCATCTAAAACTCCACCTTTCACCATTGAAGATGAAACGGATGGTGGAGATGAGCTTAGAATGCAATACCGCTACCTGGATCTGAGAAGAAATCCGGTTCAGCAGAAATTAATGTTGAGAAATAAGGTGGCTTTGGAAACGAGAATTTATCTTAATTCTCAGAATTTCCTTGATGTTGAAACGCCGGTATTGATCAAGTCAACTCCGGAAGGCGCTCGTGATTTTGTCGTGCCTTCAAGAATGAATCAAGGTCAATTTTATGCACTTCCTCAATCGCCACAGACCTTCAAGCAGTTGTTGATGGTATCTGGCTTTGACAGATATTACCAGATCGTGAAATGTTTCCGTGACGAAGACTTACGAGCTGACCGCCAACCTGAGTTTACACAGATCGACTGTGAAATGGCTTTTGTAGAGCAGGAGGATATCCTGAACACCTTCGAGGGATTAGTTAAACATTTGTTCAAGACTGTGAGAGGTGTTGAGTTTTCCGAAGCTTTCCCGAGAATGAGTTTTGAGGAGGCAATGGAACGTTACGGATCAGACAAGCCGGATATTCGTTTCGGAATGGAGTTCGTTTATCTGAATGATGTCGCTCAGGGAAAAGGGTTCTCCATCTTTGATAGTGCAGAGGCTATTATCGCGATCAATGCTGAAGGATGCTCAGAATATACTCGTAAGCAGCTCGATGAGCTGACGGAGTGGGTGAAGCGTCCGCAGATCGGTGCCAAAGGTATGGTGTATGTTAAGTGTAATGCAGATGGTACCTACAAATCGTCAGTAGATAAATTCTATTCTCAGGAAGATCTTGCACAATGGGCTCAAAAAGCGAATGCAAAACCTGGTGACCTGCTACTTGTATTAAGTGGAGATCTGGAAAAAACCAGAAAGCAAATGAACGAGCTTCGTTTACATATGGGGAACGATTTGGGATTGAGAGATCCAAATGTATTCAAACCGCTGTGGGTACTTGATTTCCCGCTATTGGAATGGGATGAAGAGTCGGGACGTTATCACGCAATGCACCACCCGTTCACATCGCCAAAACCAGAGGATATTCATCTGATTGAAACTGATCCAGGAAAAGTTCGTGCGAATGCCTATGACCTTGCCATGAATGGCGTAGAATTAGGAGGTGGATCGATAAGAATACATGACAGAGACCTTCAGTCTAGAATGTTTGATCTGTTAGGATTTACGAAAGAAGAAGCTCAGGCCCAGTTTGGCTTCTTGATGAGTGCTTTTGAATACGGTGCGCCGCCTCATGGAGGTTTGGCTTTCGGGTTAGACCGATTAGTAGCTACTATGGGTGGTTCTGAATCTATTCGTGATTACATCGCATTCCCAAAGAATAACAGCGGAAGAGATACGATGATCGATGCACCCTCTCCATTGAATGTTGAACAAATGAAAGAGTTAGGAATCAAACTTGACTAAAAGGTTGATTTTCAAAATAGTTAAAAGGGGTGAGTGATCATCCCTTTTTTGTTTTCTGTATATTTGACCAAACTCAGACCATGAAAACGCTGTTCCTTGTACTGATAAGTGTGTTAACGTTCAGTAGTGAATTGTATTCACAGACACTTCCGCCACCTCCCCAGAATATTTCAGATGGATTACAACAATTGTTGGATAATGCTCTACCTGGCAATTTTTCGAATCCAGGAGCAGTGCTTGGCGTGGTAGTGCCCGGCCAATGGGCATGGTATGGTGCAACTGGTAATGCTATCTCGGGCACTACATCGGGTTTCCCAGCAACAAATGCACAACCTGATACGAGATATCGGGTTGGGAGTATCACCAAATTGATGGTTTCGACGTGTATTCTCAAGTTAGAAGAAGATGGAATGTTGAGTATTGATGATCCCATCGATATGTATTTGAGACCAACATTGATCAACGACACGATCAACGCGAGTAGTACGATCACGATTAAAAATCTATTGAATCATACAAGTGGAATTGCAAATTCTGCGGCAAATAACTCTTGCCAGCTAAATATTCTGTCAAATCTGACTGCCAGCCACACGCTGGAAGAAGCTGTTTTTTGCGGAGCTAGCCAGGGAGAATTGTTTCCTCCAGGCACAGATTGGACCTATTCTAACACGAATTATACTCTTTTGGCAATGATCATCCAGGAAGTTACAGGAATGACCTATAGTGATTATATCTCTCAGATGATCTTTACACCAATGGGTATGACAAATACTGAAATCCCTACGACCGATGAGATCAATGGAGATCATATGGGGTGCTATTGGAACATCATGGGGAACTGGACAGATCTTACGATTGTGGATGCCACAACCTATACAGGCTGGGCAGATGTCGTTTCGAACACCCATGACCTTACTTTATTTATGGATTCATTGCTGAATTTGGCGATCATTGGTCAGACACAGCTCGACAAAATGAAAACGATCGATCCGGTAGCAACGAATTATGGACTGGGAATGGAGTTCAGATCAATTCTTGGAGATGCTTATTTTGGTCATTATGGTGAAGTTGGAAATACCAATGGACTTTTTTATTGTGAATTGGGATCAAGCCTTGCTCCTTATGGATTTTACTTCGCCTATAACTACAATACACAAGGCGTTGCAATGGTGAATAAAATGGACACACCGCTTTATCATTTCATGAAAGGTGATCTTGGAGTGGAATCTATCATGGAAAACGCATCCATTTATCCTAATCCTGCAAATGATCAATTGAATGTTGATTTCAATTCAGCTGGAAAAAGAAGATTGACCCTTACGGACCTTACCGGGAAAGAGATTTCTTTTATTGAAACAAATGACCTGTCATTGGCTATTGATGTCAAAGGAGTATCCCCTGGTAATTACTTGTTGTTAATTCAGTCCGAGACAACCAACCAGATCCGAAAGATCCAGATCAAATGACCCAACTTCGAGGCGAATGGAAGATCCTGATAGGGGCAACATTATTTGCATTGATTCCTGTCGGAGTGGTATTAGGAAAGGATCTTGGCGTATTCACCCTTCTTTTTGGGAGATTATTGATTACGGCCATTTTAATTGGTACGGTGAGATCTTCGCTGACTCGACCGTTTCCAATCCATAGGGACTTCTTATTGTTGATACTTTGGTCAGCAATCATGCTGGCTGCTATGATCTTTTATTTTCTTGCGATCCGCTATGCCGGAATGGCCATTTCATCAGCACTTCTTGGGCTTCAACCCGTATTGATCGTGTTGCTTTCTTCAGTATTACTAAAAGAGAGAATTTCTGCGCTATTGTTCTTTGCATCTGCCGTTGGAGTCGCTGGAATATTGTTCATTGTCCGGTTGGAAGATCTGAGCCAACCTAAATTGTTTTTGGGAGAAGTCTTTGGATTGATCTCTGCCTTGCTTATCAGTTTGAATTTTGTTTTTAAAAAGAAATATCTGGATGGCAAGAATGCCCTCTCTTTGGTGTTTTACCAATCTGTGTTCCAACTTCCCTGGCTGATTCCTTTTTTGTTCATTGAGCAAAACAGTTTTACCATCAATGCTTTGTGGGCAATACTGATATTAGGCTTGTTTGCAACGGTGTTATCTTATGGATTTATCTACGATGGGATGCGATCAGTAAGTGCTCAAAAAGTTGGTATTCTCCAAAGTATTGAATATGTTTTGCCAGTTGTTTTAGGAGTGCTTTTCTACGGAGAACAGCCTGATATTTTTGCTTTCGTTGGAATCATTTTGATTATCTTTTCCTGTATTCTTGCCTTTCTTCCGGTTAAGAAATAAGGGAGTCACAATGCGGGATTTTCTCTTAAATTTGTGTCAAAGTGAATGAAATGAAGGACCGAAAAGGGAATTTACAGGTAAATAATAGCATAAGCGGGAAAAAAGAAAAATTCGAACCACTTCACGACGGAAGAATTGGAATGTATGTTTGTGGTCCCACCCTGTACAGTGAGCCTCACATGGGGAACATGCGCACCTTCATCAATTTCGACATGATCTACCGTTATTTGATTCACTTAGGTTACCAAGTTAAATATGTGCGTAACATTACAGATGCTGGTCATATTACGAACAGTGCAGGTGAGGCGGTTGATAGCATTGGTAAAGCGGCTAGACTTGAGCAGGTTCAGTCACTTGAGATCGTGTACAAATACAACGTGAAATTTCAAGACCTTCAGAGAACCTATAATATGCTCCCTCCGAGCATTGAACCAACAGCAACTCAGCATATTCAGGAGCAGATCGAAATTATCGAAAAGATCATTGAAAATGGATATGCCTATGAGGTCAACGGATCAGTCTATTTTGATGTGAGGAAGTATAGTGAAAAATTCCATTATGGAATTCTGAGTGGGCGTAAGATAGATGAGCTTGAAGAGGAGACCAGAACATTGAATGCCCAGGATGAGAAGCGATTCTTTGCTGACTTTGCACTTTGGAAGAAAGCCAATCCTGAAGATATGCAGATCTGGCGATCACCTTGGGGTGATGGTAATCCGGGTTGGCATATTGAATGTACAGCAATGAGCACAAAGTATCTGGGAGATCATTTTGATATCCATGGTGGTGGTATGGACCTAAAGTTTCCTCATCACGAAGATGAGATCGCTCAAAGTTGTGGCTCTTTTGGATGTAATCCGGCAAAATACTGGCTACATGCAAACATGTTGAATGTGAATGGACAAAAGATGAGCAAATCTTTTGGAAATTACTTTTTACCAATGGAGATCGTGGAAGGAAGCACGGAATTGTTTTCTAAACCGTATTCTCCGGATGTGATCCGCTTTTGCATGATGCAAGCCCATTATCGTTCTACTTTAGATTTGACAGAAGATTCATTGAATGCTGCAGAGAAAGGGTATACACGTTTGTCCGATGCAATGGCGTTATTGCCTAAATTGAAAACAGGAAATGAGTCGTCATTTTCGGTACATGAACTTGTAGACAGTTTTTACCAGGCAATGGACGATGATTTCAATGCACCTATGTTGATTGCTAACCTTTTTGAAGCTGTAAGAAGGATCAATCTTGTGAACGATGGAAATGATACGATCTCAGCGAACGACCTTGAAATTTTATCAAATGAAATGATAGGATTCGTCAGCGGAGTGCTTGGTTTAAAGACAGGAGTTTCCAATGGGGACTCGAAATTGGCACCGGTGATGGATCTCATTTTGGATATTCGCCAAAAGGCACGTGAAAATAAAGACTGGACAACTTCAGACCTGATTCGTGATGGATTGGCAGCTGCAGGGATTGTAGTGAAAGATTCGAAGGAAGGGACCTCCTGGAGCTAAAAACATATTGAATGTTATCAAAAGACATTGAGAAAAAGCTATTCCTACTGGATGCGTATGCACTGATCTATCGTGCTTATTTTGCATTTGCAAAGAACCCTAGGGTAAATTCAAAGGGACAAAACACATCAGCAGCATTTGGATTCACAAATGTGCTTATCGATGTGATCAAATCAGAAAAACCAACGCATTTAGCAGTAGTTTTTGATCCTCCCGGTGGATCAACTCAACGCCAGGCGGATTTCGAAGCCTACAAAGCTCATCGTGAAGAAATGCCGGAAGACATTCGAAGTATGATCCAACCTATAAAAAGGATTATAGAGGCATTCAATGTCCCGATCTTAGAGGTGAATGGGTACGAAGCGGATGATGTGATCGGAACCCTTGCGAAGATCGCAGAGAAAAAAGGATACACGACGTATATGATGACTCCTGACAAGGATTATGGACAGTTGGTGTCTGAAAATATCTTCATGTATAAACCAGGCAGAGGAGGCGCTCCTGCAGAGATCATGGGGGTGAAGGAGGTTTGTGAGAAATTTGAAGTAGAAAATCCGCTTCAGGTAATTGATATTTTGGGTTTATGGGGTGATGCATCGGATAATATTCCTGGAATTCCGGGTATTGGAGAAAAGACTGCCAAAGCCCTGATCCAGAAGTATGGTTCGTTGGAAGCGATCATTGAAAATGCTCATGAACTGAAAGGAAAACAACAGGAAAATGTGATCAATTTTGCTGAGCAGGGAAGAATTTCAAAAGCCCTTGCTACGATCATCACCGATCTTGAAGTGGAATTCGATGACCATGCACTGGAAATGTGTGATGTTGATCCTGAGAAAGTGAAGGAGATCTTCACGGAGCTGGAATT
>SBFR01000024.1 GCA_006227105.1 Bacteroidota bacterium | reverse complement strand
ACAGCTTCTTTACCTTTTACCCCACGATCAATGCAATCATAATAGGCTTCTTTGATCGAAAAGGAATCAAGCGCTTCAGTATCCAGACTTTCCATCATCCATTTCGGAAACTCAAACTCCACCTCAAACTCCAGATCTTCACTTTCTGACAATCTTGACTCCAGAAAACGATCTGGAAATCTAAAGGCATCCTGCCAATTCAAGTAATCCTGCCACAATCCAAATCTCCTCACATTATTACCTAGATCGATCAATTTAAATCGATCTTTATCCGGCAGTCTTCTCGAGCCTCTACCGATCATCTGGTGGTATAAGGTCAAGGATCTCGTTGCTCTATTCAAAATGATCGTCTGAACCGTCGGTTCATCAAAACCTGTTGTAAGAATTCCTACGGAGGTCAGTATCGCATCTTTTGTTTCTTTAAACCACTTCAGAACATCTTTTCGATCCTTGTCGCTAAAGGTCGAATCCAGGTGACGAATTTTATACCCTCTTTTCTTAAAGGTCTCCTCAACTCTGATCGAAGTATCAATCCCAGAATTAAAGATTAAGGTCTTATCTCCAACCGCTACTTCCTCATAAGCAAAGAGTAATTTTTCCTGCATGAAGTAATTACCATAAACTTGGTCTGAACTGTTTACTGTAAAATCACCGTTTGAACCGATCTTCAAACCATGCAAGTTAACGTCATACGTATAGGTATCAGCATCCGCCAAATACCCTCCTTCAATTAATGAGGATATACTTTCGCCTACTATCAGCTTATTATAATTATCATTCAAAGGAAGAGCTCGATTACTTGACAATGGCGTTGCGGTTACTCCGAGGATATTTCCTTCTTTATAAAATTGGAAGATCTTTCTGAAACTGTTATAGTGTGCTTCATCCACGATTACCAAACCAACTCCCTCAATGAAGTTCTCATCATCATTCAAACGATTGTTTAGCGTTTCAACCATCGCTATGAAGCAATGATATTCGTTTTGATCTGGGATCGTTTTCACATCACTACTGATGATCTTATTTCTTACCCCTATTGCCTGGAGCTGTTTTGATGTCTGGATGGAAAGCTCGATCCTATGGGTCAAGATCAACACTTTTTCATTCCAATCAGAAATATATTTCTTGGTGATCTCAGAGAAAATAACTGTTTTACCTCCACCGGTCGGTAATTGATATAACAGGTTAAATTTCTTCCCGCTATTCTTCAGTTCATCAAGGATAACAGATACTGTTCTATCTTGAAAAGGGTATAATTTTTTGGCTTCGTACAGGTCAGTATCTATCATGTGCTCGTTTGGAAAACAGGGGAGTAAAATTACGTCCATTATTCTGAATAAAAAAGAATATCCTCAACTCATTTCAGATTATTGGGAACATTCTTGTATTTCTATTGTTCAGGAATGTGAACTAAGTTTCACACGAACTATCAGAATAAAATTATTTTTGTAACTCAATAGCAAATTTTGACGACAATGAATTCACCAGAAAGAATAAAATGCTTGATCATTGGTTCAGGACCTGCAGGTTATACAGCAGCAATTTATGCTGCCAGAGCGGAAATGAAACCAGTGCTTTATCAAGGTATGCAGCCGGGCGGTCAGCTTACGACAACAAACGAAGTAGAGAATTTCCCTGGATATCCTGATGGAATATCAGGACCAGAAATGATGGTGCAATTAGAAGCTCAGGCAAAAAGATTTGAAACAGATATCCGTTTTGGATTTATTACCAAGGTTGATTTTTCTGGAGACCTTCATAAGTGCTGGACAGAAGATGGACATGAGATCCATGCAGACACTGTGATCATCTCAACCGGAGCATCTGCAAAATATCTTGGATTGGAGAGTGAGCAACATTACCTGAAAATTGGTGGTGGAGTTTCAGCATGTGCAGTATGTGACGGCTTCTTCTACCGAGGACAAGAAACTGTAATCGTTGGTGCAGGAGACTCTGCCTGTGAAGAGGCTCACTACTTATCAAAGCTGTGCACTAAAGTAACGATGCTTGTTCGTAGAGATGAATTCAGAGCATCAAAGATCATGGCTGAACGAGTTAAAAATACACCGAATATTGAAATTTTATTCAATACTGAGACTTTAGAAGTTCTTGGTGACGGAAATGGTGTAACAGGAGCCAAAGTAAAAAACAGTAAAACTGGAGAAGAAAGAGAAATCCCTTGTACCGGTTTCTTTGTTGCAATTGGTCACCAACCAAACACAGAGATCTTTAAAGATTATATTGATCTTGACGAAACAGGATATATTAAATATGCTCAACCCGGAACTTCAAAAACGAACGTCCCTGGGGTATTTGTTGCAGGAGATGCAGCTGATAAGAACTACCGACAAGCGATCACCGCGGCAGGTACTGGTTGCATGGCAGCGTTGGATGCTGAAAGATATCTTGCAGCTAAAGAACATTAATAATTCCTTAGGAATTAAAAAGGGAGATTTCAGTCTCCCTTTTTTTATTTCTTATCGTGCTGTTTTTTCGAGCATTGGGACAAACTTAAAAGTCCCATATTCTATAACCTCCAGATCACCGTCCGAAGTCTTGATCAATCTTTTCATGGTTTGTTCACTTCCCTCACCGACTGGGATCACAAGGATCCCTCCTACTTTCAATTGATCGATTAATGCCTGAGGAACTTCCGGCGCCCCACATGTCACAATGATCTTGTCGAATGGAGCATATGCAGGCATTCCCTTGTAACCATCACCATATTGAACTTTTGGATTATAATGAAAATGATCAAAGATCTTTTTTGCATTCAAATAAAGCTCTTTTTGTCGCTCGATCGAATAAACCTTAGCACCCATCTCACAAAGGATCGAAGTCTGAAACCCAGAACCTGTTCCGATCTCCAGTATCTTATCTCCCTTTTTCACCTCCAATAATTGCGTCTGAAACGCAACTGTGATCGGATGAGAGATCGTTTGACCTGCTCCTATCTGAAATGCCTTGTTCGAATATGCCTGTTCAACGAAAGCTACATCAAGAAAGAAGTGTCTGGGAACAGCATAGAACGCATCAAAAATTGCTTCATTCGTGATTCGTTCATCTTTGCGCAGCTCGGCGATCAACTGCTTTCTCATGCCTTTATGCTTGAAAGTATCCTGAAATGACATGGCGCAAAAATACGCTTAAGTTAACGATTGAAGAACTCTGATTTTCCAACAATGATCTGTTGAATTATTTCTTCGCAATAAGGAAGCATTCTTTCCCGCTTCTCGGCTCAATCGAATTATAGCACTCTTTGATCGAAAGCTCTCTGAAATATTCCCTAAATAGTCCCTTATATTCTTCGATAGATCCTCCGAATGGCGGACCACCTTCAAAATGAGTATTGAATAATACACCAGCGAGCTTACCTTTCTCAGCGAGTAACTCTGAAGACTTTTTCACATACTCCGCCCTTTTAGATGGATCAATTGCACAAAATAAAGTCTGCTCAAGAATAAGATCATATTCTCCTTCATGTTTGAAAAAATCTCCCACGATAAGATGATCATTCGGAAAATCAGGATTCCTGGTTTTGAAATTCATTAGAGGTTGCTCAGCGAAATCCAGTAGCGTAACATTATGAAAGCCTTTCGAAAATAAATACTCACCTTCATATCCATTGCCGCACCCAGGTATCAGAATTCTCAGCTCTTTGTTTTCCAGTTGATCAATGTATTCTTTTATCGGTCTTGATACCTCTCCAATATCCCATCCTGTTTGCTGATCCTTATACCTTCCTTCCCAGTATTCTTCTGATAAAAATTGCGCCATACATTCCAAAAAAAAGTCCCGATTTCTCGGGACTTAAAATATTAATTTTTATTGATTTTTTTCGTGATCACACTGCCATCTTCGCCGTGTATATTTAGCAAATATTGACCAGCGTTAAGCAAAGAAAGATCGATTTGATCCTCCCCTGATAAATTCCCATTCGCAACGATCGAACCTGCAATTGTCGTAACATAATAAGCACCGTTCACGCCATTGATCGTTAAACGATCTTCAAGTGGATTAGGATAAACAGACACTTCATTTGAAAACGCCGCTACACCTGCAGATGACCTTACATCAAAAACGATCGTTCCTGGAGAAACGCCTGCCGCAAAATTAGTGACAACATTATTTGATGCATCATACACATAAATAGTTCCGTAAGAGAAGAAATCTGTAACGGATGTATAAAGATTTCCACTTACTGGATCTTGTGCAAGCTCATAATAGTTCAGGTCAAATCCAGCCACTGGTCCTACATTATTCATTCCCGCAACGTTGAATTCATTCAATACACTTTCCATAGAGATCTGATAAATGATCTTATCATCTCTCAAAGACGAGGTTCCACATCCCGTACTCGCAGAAGCAAGATTTGTCGTAGAATTCGTTGTTCCATCAAATGAAACCTTTGAAATCGAAGCGCCTGACCAATCTTTGTTATTCACTGTGTAAATAAAACCGTCCTTAATCATCATGTTGTCCGGATTCTTCCCATCCACTCCAAGATCGATCTCATTGCCATAGGTCATGGTAGAAAGATCAAGCTTACCAATTAATCCAACTTCATTTCCCCAATCGAAACCATTGTTCACAGCAACATATACATTCGTACCGTCAACTACCAGATTCTGTGAAGGGAACTGAGGTCCATTTACAGTCGTGAACTCTTGCACTAAAGTAAGGTCAGCAGCATTGTAAACATGCAGATAAGAAGTAAACGCAACCATATACTCTCCTCTTGTCGCAATGATCTTACCATCAGCAAAAGCGATATTACGAACTCCCGGACATGATACAGATGCTAATTCCTGATGCGAATCCAAGTCGAATTTATAGATCGTTTGATCGGCCGCAACGTAATATTCATTACCTACTACAATTGCATCAGAAGCGAAACGCTCTGAAACTAATGTGTTCACCACTTGATAAACTTGTGTAGCCGGATCATAAACAGCAACAGTTACAGGCTCAACGATCTGCGACGACATGTAGTCGTAATAACCTTCGTTGACAATGATCACTTGATTAACGTAATTCTGCCCAAACACTAGTGCAGAGAATCCTGTAAACAGGGAAAGTAGAATTTTTTTCATTCGTACAGTTTTTAAAATGAATTAATAAATAAAAAACCCGACGACGAAAAAAGAAGGAATATCAACGCATTCACGTCAATGGATCCGACTTTATTCTGAAGTCATATCTCCTGGAAAATGGCAAGTATTCTGACTTTCACCAACACCCCTAACCTTCCCATCCGAAGACAGTGGTATTCTAAGAGGTTTTAACAGTGATTACAGCTGCAGATACAGTTCCGGATTTTCACCGGATTCCTTTTTGATCCTCAACGGCACCATTAACCGTTGCGAAAATACTCACAATTTTGATATCACGGATCAATTCTTATCCAACTTGAACGTATACTGAACCATAATCGTTCTTGGAGACTCGATCTTTAAAGGTCTAAGAGAATAACTCCGATTAAAGATATTCGATCCAATCAAGGCTAACTTATGTTTATCTGTGAACTGATAAGATAATCGTGCATCAAAGATCCAGTTTCCGAAGCGGTGCGCATTGAAATAATCCATGTAACGAAGGTCCTGTAGATAATCATTGCTCACGGTAAATTCTTCGAAATCTTTTATGATCGCATCCATATTAACGATCTTACTAAAATACTTGGCACTCAAACCAATACCTATCTTTTTCTTGATCATTACTTCAAAGTCTGCTTTTACATTATGCAGAAATCGATACTTAAGGATTTGCTTTGATCCATCAAGTGATGTTGTATTATACGTGAACACTCTATTCAGGGAATCGGTAGCATAAACAAAATCAGGAGTTAGCGTCTTTGGCACGATGTAGTTATACCCAGTCATAAATGTCATTTCGGCTTTTTTACCAAGCTTGGCAACCCCACTAAATGAAGCATCTATTCCCAAAACTCTTGATTCACCGGTATTCAAAAACTTAAATCCTGCACTTGAAGACATTGTTTCAAGAGATGTGATCGGATGCCACACGCCAAACATGTATTCAATCGTATTTTGATATTCCTGCCAGAAACCAGCTAAATCAAAGTATCCCATGATCTTCCCTAATTTCAAACCTTGTTTGATCCCTACTTCGGCATTCCAGCTGCTTTCAGGCTTCAAATCAGGATTTGGGAAAACACCAAAATTCCCAACCCCAGTTTTAATGAATCGTTCTGTGATCGTTGGGAATCTGAATCCTTGACCATAGCTGGCCCTCAAATAGGTTTCCTGATAGATCTTAAGACTAGTTCCCGCTCTGAAAATTGGCTTCAGTGCAGTGATCGTGTCATTCAATGCAAAATACTCTAGCCTTCCTCCAAGTGAAATATTCAACGTTTTATTGTATTTATTTTCAACCTGAGTGTATGCAGAAACATTCATCATATGATTATTCGGTGACCCTGACCCTGCATAAATATTCGCATATGAGTCCGTATACGTACCTGTAATTCCTCCAATGAAATCTAAGCCCTTCAATTGAGGATAGCTTTTCTGAAAGAGATAATCTCCGTAATATGTCGTAGATTGATTGCTTTGATTAGCGGTCATATTATTCTCTACATGGAGAATTCTTGATCTAAAGCTGTGTTTTCCATCTGTTGATGTAAAGAAATTCACATAAGGGTCAATATTGAAAATGATCTGATCCTGAAGGAAAATTGCTCCCGGATAAGCTCGGTACAAACCAGTTGAATCATCCAGCCAAGCCAATGGCATAGTGCTATGAGCAGCCATAAAGTTTCCATTTAAGCCATAGTTCAATCCCTTGATCTTCTTCGATCTGTAACGTAAGTTAAAATTTACTCGACCTCTGTAAGACGCCAATTGTTGCTCAGTAAAATTGGAAACAGTATCTGGGAGTACGCTTGCGACGAACGGATCTTGAATTGGAGGACCAATATATCCATGATCATAGTTCAGATTTCCTCCTACTACAAGATCCAGATTCTTGATCATTCTTGTATGAAGAAAATTCAACCCATGAATTCCTGGATAAGTTGACCACCATGAAGCCTCCTCTGCAGAAGGATTTGAATATCCACCTGAATATACATTGATCTTGGTCATTGGTTTGGCTTTTGGATAAGCAGTGCGGATATGAACCGATCCTGAAAGTGCAGAACTTCCTGACAACACTGAAGCCGCACCTTTAATCACCTCCACCTGAGCAATGTTTTCTACAGGAATGAACCCCCATTCTGGCCTTCCAGCATCTCCAGAAAGCATCGGCATATCATCCACGATTACGGCAACTTTTGAACCTACTCCAAACGTAAAGCCACTACCCCCTCGAATTTGAGGTTCTCCATCGAGAATATTAAGACCAGGCGTCTGATCAAGCGCAGACTCAATACTTCGTGTATTTTTGTTTTCGATCAAAGCCGGTTTAATGATCTCCATTGAAACCGTCTGATCCTCAAAAGGCTTGTCAAATTTTCCAACTTTAACTTCTACGTCCTGAAATTCCAGTACATACGTCCGAAGAACGAAATCAAGAGTCGTGGTCTGACCTTCAAAAACAGTTGTCATTAATGTATCGGTAATCAAGCCTGTAGAACGACAAATGATCTGACACGGACCAACCGGCACCTCCAGAAGGTAATTTCCTTTTTCATCTGTAATTGCTCCGACAGTGATATCCTTTTTATAGATCACCGAAGCTCCGAGGATCACCTCCCCTTTTTCATCTCTGACTTTCCCTGTGATCTTTCCGGTCTGAGCATGTGTTAAGCCACTTAACCATACGCTCACAAATACAATTATCCATCTGGTCATGGAGCAAATATAAAATAAAACTGCCCCCAATTTCTTGGAGGCAGCAATCGGTTATTAACAGCGTAAATTAAAGGATCACCTTGATGGTTTTAACAAGTCCTTCTTTTTGCATTGTTATAAAATACATTCCATTCAAATCAGAGATATCATATGTCGCTGATGTGTTGCCTGAGAAGATCTCTTGTCCAGCAGCATTAATGACAGAAAATTCAGCTGAAACCTCTCCTCCTTTAAAAGACAATGAATTTTCATTGATCAAAGGGGTTATCGCTAGCGAGTTTTCGACTACGGAAGCAGAAGAGTTATAGATCAGCTCAACATCATCGATCAAAACTTCATCATTGGCAGCTCCACCACCTGGTGTTTTGTTGGTAGTAAAAGTCACAAGGATATACGTGTTATTGACAGCAGGACCAACATAAGCCCAAGGAACTGACTTTCGAACCCATTGTCCGTTCGTAGGAGCAAAATTGTATGAAATTTCAGCCACTTTGTGTGGTTCAGAAGCCGCATCAATGTTATAACCATCCTTATAGTCGTAGTCATCATGAAGAACAGCACTAACTCTTGCTTCCTGACTTGCAGATGCAGTGTACTTCACCCAAAATACCAAAGAATCAGGAGTATCTGTTAGTGATTCAGAGAAATTTGCATCACTCGTTTGCGAGTAATTGTAATTCGAAGCATCCGTAGCTGTGGAGTTACCCATATTCACACGACCAAGGGTAAGATTTCCATTTGCAACAATTCCTAAAACACTGTTAGACCAAATTCTAGCACAGTATGTTCCGGTTGCACCTGCTCTTACGTTCGTTGATCTTGAAACCTGTTGAGAACCTGCCCAAGCCATTCCTCCAGATGCGGTTTTAAAACTAGACCAATTCGTGGGCTCCTCTGTACTCGAACCAACATTGTCCCAGTTCTCCATATCACCATTTCCGATCTGTTGTTGTCCAAAAGAAGCCCCAGAAATAATCAGGCAAGCAAATAGTAGTTTTTTATTCATTGTTTCTCATTTAGAATTAGGCAAATATAAGAAAGTATCAGTTTCTAACGAAAAGCCAACCTTTGGCACAATTATTTCGTCATACAGATGTGAGAATGGCGAAACAAATATTAGAGTCTGAAAAGATCAAAGAAATAAATGAAGCGAACTTTATCGTTCGTCATTTTATTGATCTCAGCTCTAAATTATTACCATTCCTTGCTGAATTGCAACTCAAGCCAACTCTTTCTGAAAAAGAACAAGAAGACAAAAACAAAATCATTCAAGTTTTTAACAGCTATGGATTTGACACTTGCACATCACTGATCCTTATGCAGTCACCAATCTTAGATCAGATCAAAGAAGCTTATCGAAAAATTCTTATCGGTAATAAAGAGGAAATCCAACTGTATTTATCAAGCTTCCAAAAGGAGCATATCAGACTCAAGAACAACTGGAAAAATTCCGTGTTGAATTAAGCTTCATTTATTTCATTTAATTTTGGGTATGCGCAAAGCAAAAGACCCTGGCTTAGGAAGTAAATTTAATCGTCCCGTAAAACGG
Source organism: Bacteroidota bacterium (assembly GCA_006227105.1). Taxonomy (GTDB): domain Bacteria; phylum Bacteroidota; class Bacteroidia; order Flavobacteriales_D; family Crocinitomicaceae; genus M0103. The sequence goes on along the minus strand of SBFR01000024.1, from coordinate 716 downwards.
ATCATGAATGCCGATGGCTCCTACAACATCATTCGTCAAGGAGGCCTTCAAGGTGTACAGGATCTTTATAAATTTCTCGTTGATATTAAATGGTATTACTTCACCCTTATTCTATTCGGTGGATATCTTTCCATTAATTTTTTATTTGCAACCGCATATATACTAATCGGCGTAGATCATTTACAAGGTCTGAATGAACAATTAACGGATTTTGAAAATGCTTTCTATTTTTCAGCGCAAACGTTTACTACTGTGGGATATGGTGCGGTTTCACCAAAAAGTTCAGGTCAAAATTTACTTGCCGTCATTGAATCATTTACCGGACTCGTCTATTTTGCTGTTGCAACCGGTTTGCTCTACGGAAGATTTTCAAAGCCTGCATCCAAAATTGCCTTTTCAAAAAACGTGATCATTACACCATTTGATGGCGGAATGGCGGTAATGTTTAAAATTGTGAACCTCAGAAATAATGTTCTTTTGAATACAAAAGTGAATTGCATCATTACAATTGATGAGAATTCGAATCAAAAAGGCTTCAACAAGCAATATTTCGAGGTTAATCTTGAAACAGATCAAGTCAATTTTTTCCCTTTAACCTGGACGTTGGTTCATAAGATCAATTCCGATTCCCCATTTCTAAATCTTTCAATTGATGATCTTGTCAACAGACATGCTGAGCTAATTATTTTGATCGAAACATTTGATGAAACCTTTAG
>SBFR01000053.1 GCA_006227105.1 Bacteroidota bacterium | reverse complement strand
CGTTACCGTGAGGCTAACGAGTGGTACGATCGTGCGGTGTTGTTGGATTATTTTGAGATTGCTCCTGAAGTTCATTTCTACAATGGAGAGATGCTTCGAATGATGGGTGAATTTGAGAAGGCGGTAAAGAGCTATCAGGAATACCAGAAGTTGGTTCCTGGTGATACAAGAGCCGATATTGCCATTAGTTCATGTAACGAGAGCAAGAATTTTGTTGCGAACAAAACAAGACACATTGTAGAAAATCAAAATGCGATCAACAAAAAGGAGATCGATATGGCTCCGATGTTCGCAGATAGAAAAGAAACAAAACTTTATTTTGCTTCTTCTCGTCCTGGAGGAACAGGAAATGATACAGATCCTAGAACTTGTGAGAGCTACATGGATCTTTATGTTTCAGTGATTGACAAAAAAGGAAACTGGGGAGAACCATCTTTAGTGGATAACACAGGAAATATTAATACAGAGGACAATGAAGGAACTGTTTGTTTCGATGGTAGAAGCAAAAAAATGTTCTTTACAAGATGTCCAAATGTAAAAAAGAAGAATCTTGGATGTGATATCTGGATGAGTGAGGCAAAAGGTAAAGATGAATGGGGAGAAGCAAAAAAGCTTGAGCTTAAATCATCTGATACTATTTCTGTTGGTCACCCATGTGTTACAGACGACGGAAACTTCTTAATCTTCGCTTCTGATATGCCTGGTGGTTACGGAGGTAAAGATCTTTGGTATACTGAATATAACAAGAAGACCGATACTTGGTCAGCACCAAAAAATATGGGTCCTGAGATCAATACCAAAGGAAACGAGCTTTTCCCAACTCTTGGTAAAAATGGAGAGCTTTTCTATGCAACTGATGGTATGAAAGGCCTTGGAGGTTTGGATATCGTATACGCTAGCCGTGTTGGTGAGGAGAATAAGTGGGAGAATCCAAAGAACATGGGGTATCCAATTAACTCTGAAAACAATGATTACGCTTTGATCCAGATCGATGAGAAAAAGGGGTATTTCACTTCAGAAAGAAAAGGACCGAATGGAGAATATGGAGCAGATATTTACAGCTACCGTCTTCCTCCAAACATCTTTGACTTGAAAGTGATCGTGACAGAACTTGGAGACAAATCAACTAAGATTCCTGATGTTCGTGTTACTGTTAAGGGTACAGATGGAGCAACTTGGGAAGGATACACAAACAAATCAGGAAGTGTTTTCTGGGATAAGAAACCGGATGCTTCAAGATATGTAAATGAAGAAACTTCATATTCTATCTCCATCTTTAAAGATGGTTACCATGAAGACAAAAAAGGATCACAGTTCACGACTTTGGGATTGAATTATGATCAGAACTTCATCATTGAAATGGCCTTGTTGCCTAAGAAGCCGATCCGTCTTCCTGAGGTACGTTACCCATTGGATAAGTGGGATCTATTGATCGATTCAACTATCAACTCACCGGATTCATTGTTATTCGTGTATAACCTTCTTCAGGAATATCCAGGAATGGTATTGGAGTTGAGTTCTCATACCGATTCAAGAGGTTCTGATGCAAGAAACCAGAAGCTGTCTGAAAACAGAGCGAAAGCTTGTTACAAGTATCTGGTTGAGCAGAAAGGTGTAGATCCAAGAAGGATTGTTCCAGTTGGAAAAGGTGAAATGGAGTCAAGAACGATCTACAAGAAAGGAGATGTTCATTATGCCACTAAACCTCAAGATATGGAAGGTGTAGAAGAGATCAAGCTAACAGAAGCTTATATTAATCAGTTTAAAAAGACGAATAAGCAGTTGTATGAAACATTGCATCAGTTAAATCGTCGTACGGAAGGTAAAGTAATGACAATGGATTTCAATCCTGATACTGCACCTCCTGCAGATCCGAAATTATTGGAATATGTAAAATATCCATGATGAAAAGGCGCTTTTTAAAGCGCCTTTTTTCTTATCTTAAAGTTCATGGATGTGAAGGAGGAGTTACTTCATTGGATATGGAGTACGAAGAGATTACCGTTGTTTAAAATGCGATTAGTTGACGGCCGTGAGTTTGAAGTAGTAAATTTCGGAGTGCACAACGATTTAGGTTCAGGACCTGATTTTAGTGATGGCTGTGTTCAAATAGATGGAATTACTTGGCATGGGTCGATCGAAATCCATGTGAAAAGTTCAGACTGGTATAAGCATAATCATCAGAAAGACCCAAATTACGAGAATGTCATATTGCATGTGGTCCTACAACATGATCGAAATGTTTTTTACAATCGTTCGAACGTAATGATCCCGACTTTAGAAATAGGTGATGAGTTGGAGGAGGGCGTATTAAAGAAGTACAATTATTTCCGCGCTAATAAAAATTCATTGCCTTGTTATCCGATGATTACGGAATTGGAGAAGATATATCTTATAAGCATGCTTGAAAAAGCGATGCTTTCAAAGTATGATAAAAAGATCGAATTATGGGAACAAATGCTATTTACCGATCGTCAGGTTATTCTCTGGTCGTTGGCCCAAGTATTCGGTTATCCTGATAATAGAGATCTCTTTTTAAGTTTGATTAAGAATTTTGAAAGTGAACGAAAAGAAATTGGAGAAGTTGTTTTTCCTGTCGATGAAGTCATGACAAAGCACGTCATGACACCTTCAGATTGGTTAGTAATGCGCGATCGAATTTTAAAGAAAAGGAATGTAAAGTATCAGTGGAAGACAGGTGGATATTATCCTTCCAAGTCTCCTTCCTACCGAATAGAACAGTTCATTACGCTTTTAAAAACTTTTGACTTGACCGAGCTTTCGAGATGCCAGAATTCTCTTGAAATGAAAGATTACTGGATCAAGATCAATGCTGAATTAAAAGAGATGGGGATGGGATTGGGTAAACACTATCTGGATAGGATTTTGATCAATGTCATTGTACCCTTCTTTATGTGGAAGTCTAGAAAGAATGAAGATGAAATGTTAAGAGAAGAAGCTTTATTATTGTTACTTGAAACGAAAAGTGAAACAAATAAAATTACAAGGATCTGGCTTGAAAACGGAATTCGACCCGAAAATGCATTTGAAAGTCAAGGATTGATCGAGCATTTCAAAACCAATTGTTCAGTAAAAAAATGCTTAACTTGCAGCGTTGGAACCAAGATCTTAAGTAAATGAAATTAATTCAGAAAATTGTTTTCTTTTTTGAAATGAGATCCTATGGCGTGTGCGAATGGTGGGCTAGAAAACTGGGAATTCGTTCAACCAAGGTACGACTCGGTTTTATTTACGCTTCCTTTTTGACGCTGGGTTCTCCTTTGCTGATTTATCTTGCAATGGCCTGGATATTAGAACACAAACATTATTTCAAGTTACAGGCGAGAAAGAGAAATTCTATTTGGGAACTTTAAGATGAGATTTAGGATTTCGATAAAGGATCAGATCTACGTATTCATTGCGATCATTGTAGGGATCATCATTTTTGGTGTTTCGGGATATATGATCATTGAAGACTGGTCTTTTATTGACTCTTTATATATGACAACCATAACCATCGCTACCGTTGGTTATTCAGAGGTGAATGGGTTGTCAGAATCAGGGAAAATCTTTACGATTATTTTAATTATTATCAGTTTTGGTAATTTCGCTTTTGCCATTACTTCGCTCACCAAATATGTTGTAGGAGGTGAGTACAAGACCTTTCTGAAAGAAAGAAAAGTTCAACGAACACTGAAAAGAATGAAGGAACACGTGATCATATGTGGTTTTGGAAGAGTAGGGAAACAAGTTGTTAATGATCTGCTTAAACAAAGAAAGAATGTTATTGTCATCGAACTGGATTCTGCTTTGGCAGACGAGCAAACAACAAATGATCAATTTCAATTCATTATTGGTGACTCTACAAAAGACCATGTATTAAAAAATGCCGGAATCGAGAAAGCATCGAGTATAGTAACCTGTTTACCAAAAGATGCAGATAACTTGTACATTGTGTTGGCTGCAAAAGAGCTAAATAAGTCCATAAATATCGTTGCGCGAGCAAATAATACAGATGCTGTTTCCAAGTTAAGATTAGCAGGTGCATCCCATGTTGTAATGCCAGATTCAATTGGTGGATCCCAGATGGCTTCATTGATCGCAACACCTTTGGTAGCCGAGTTTCTAGAACTGATTTCCATTCACGGAGAAAGTGAAGTAAATATTGAATGCATTTCATTTAGCGATCTTCCGGCTGAATTTCAAAACAAGCAGATCGGATTACTTGATGCTGAGCATCATTCGGGAGTGAATATTGTAGGTTTCAGGAAAAGCAATGGGGAGTATATAATTAATCCCGCAAGTGACATTCAAATTACAATTGGAACTCAATTGTTCGTATTAGGGACAAAAGATCAGATTAATAAACTTGATAATTTTTTGAGACATAATCCATGAAAGTTCTTATCACTGGATCAAACGGATTGCTTGGACAAAAGTTGGTAAGGCAATGTCTGGATAATTCAATTAATTTTTTGGCGACCTCCAAAGGGGAGAATAGAAATTCCCAATGCCCCAATGAAAAGTATGTCTCAATGGATATCACATCCTCAAATGAAGTTGAGAATGTGATTAATAGTTATGCTCCAACGCATGTCATCCACACTGCGGCACTAACCAATGTGGATCAATGTGAGACCGATCCTGAACTATGTCAGCTGATCAACGTTGATGCCGTCAAGATTTTGTTTGATCAATGCGTTCAAAGAGGGATACATTTTCAATTGCTTTCTACCGATTTTGTGTTTGATGGTGAAAATGGTCCCTACAAAGAAACGGACAGCGTAAATCCTCTTAGTGTCTACGCGAAGTCTAAAGTAGATGCTGAAAACTTGTTGCTTGGATCTACCAATAAGAACTGGTCTATTGTTCGGACCATTATAGTATATGGAAAAGGAGAGAATCTTTCAAGATCAAACTTGATCCTTTGGGCATTAGATGCTTTACCGAAAGGTGAGCCAATGAATATTGTTAATGATCAGTTCAGGGCTCCTACATGGGCGGATGATCTGGCCTGGGCCTGTTTAAGGGTTTGTGAACTGAATGAAAAAGGGATATTCCACATTTGTGGACCAGAGACCATGTCAATTGCAAAAATTGTTCGTCGGGTCGCAACTCACTTGAAGATTAGTGCACCTAAGATCAATGAAATATCAAGTGAAACGTTATCTCAGCCTGCAAAAAGACCACCACATACCGGATTTGATTTAACTAAATCACGTTCAGTTTTGGGTTATCGACCTAAAACACTTGAGGAAACACTTGAACTTTTATAGGTTCGTTGAAATAAGTATATTCGTCAGATAAAATTTAATTATGGCAAAAGCAGAAGCAGCCGGTTGGGGCTCAAGAGTTGGATTGATCCTAGCTATGGCAGGAAATGCTGTGGGATTAGGAAACTTTTTAAGATTCCCAGTGCAGGCAGTTGAAAATGGAGGTGGTGCCTTCATCATTCCCTATCTGGTATGTTTTTTATTGATGGGGATTCCATTGTTATTCATCGAATGGTCAGTTGGTCGTTTCGGAGGAAGAGGTGGAAATCACTCAACACCATTCATTCTGGATTCCATGGATAAAAGAAAATTCTGGAAATATATTGGTGTTTTTGGGATCTTCACAAATATTGCTGTAGCTGCTTATTACTGTTATCTAGAATCTTGGACGTTGTCCTATGTTTATCACTCTGTTGTAGATACTTTTTCGGGTAGTACACAAGCCCAGGTTGCTGGTCATTTCAATAATTATGTTGGTTTAAATTCAATGGAGCCAATTATATTTTGGATTTTGTGTTTATTGCTCAATACCTGGATTTTATCAAGAGGTTTGAGTGGTGGGGTTGAAAAAGCAGCCAAGATCGGAATGCCTTTATTGTTGATTTTCGGAGCTTTTCTGGCTTATAAATCCATCACTATTTCAGCGGGTGAAAATGGAGCTATCTTCGATGGGTTAGCGGGACTTGATTTTCTATGGACACCTAAATTCGATACAATCTGGGAACCTAAGGTTTGGCTAGCGGCCGCCGGACAGATCTTCTTTACCCTTTCAATTGGTATGGGGTCTATACAGTGTTATGCATCTTACATTAGATCCAAAGATGATGTTGCCTTGAATGCAATGTCTGCAGGTTGGATGAATGGTTTTGTGGAAGTAGTCCTTGGGTCCTCAGTGATCATACCAATTGCCATTGGTTACTTTGGGATTGATGGTTTGAAGGAATTGCTCAGTCAAGGAGGGGGATTAGGTCTTGGTTTTAAAACATTGCCTTACTTGTTTGAACAATGGGGAGGAATTCTTGGCCTTGTTGCCGGAGTAGCATGGTTTGGTCTCTTATTCTTCGCTGGGGTGACATCCTCACTTGCAATGGGCACACCTGTTATGGGCTTTCTTCAAGATGAGTTCAATTGGAAGCAAACTACATCTGCATGGATGTTTGGGGCAGTAGTTTTTGTATTGGGTTTACCTACCGTCTTGTTTTTTGGATATGGTGTGTTCGACGAATATGATTTCTGGGCAGGAACTGTGTCTCTTGTGATATTTGCTTTCGTTGAAACCGTTTTATTTGCCTGGATCTTCGGAATTAACAGAGGTTGGAAAGAGATCACGGATGGTGCTGACATCAAAGTTCCTGTGATCTTTAAATTCATCATTAAATTTGTGACACCTGTTTTGTTAGGATGGGTTCTTATTAATAGTATTCCAGGAATTTGGGATACATTATCTCATAAAGCTTCCAATGAGAAGATCGAATACTATCATGACAAGGATGCTATCCAAAAATCCTTTGTTGAGCAGGATTCGTTATTACGCTTAAAAGAAGATTTTAAACCAGAATACCTGGAGGACAGTTACACAGACAAGGAGCTGGATGCAAATAGAGAAGTGTCAATTTCGACTTATTTCCTTCTCAAGAAGCAAAAGCAAACAATGTCACTTTTAAATGATTCTGAACAAGCGGATAAACTAGTTAAAGAAGAAACGAAAACAAAATTGTTTAAGAATTTATCAAGAGCCCTTTTATTGGGGATTTGGTTGTTGATTGCATATTTTGTGTATGTGGCATATAAGAAACGTCTAAAAGAAGGGAGGAATTGATCATGAGTACAGGAGCTTTATTAATGATGATAATTACTCAAGGCGTTTTCGTCTTGGTTACAGGATATTTTTTCTATAGAGTTTTAGTCTCAAAACCTAAGGAAGAGCCGGATTCATTTTCGGAAAATGATGATGTTCCCAGATAAATTCTAGGATTAGTTTCGAGTCATGTTTTCTGTAAACACGAAAAAGGGATTGTTCCTGCTTTTGGGTTTGATTGTCGTAGTTGCTATTCTTCCAAGAATATTCTTGAAGGATGAGATACCACAAATAGAGATCACTAAAATTTCTGAAGGACATCTAACACGGCTGGATCAAAGAGAAACAGATCTTAGATCCTATGGAAAGAAGAGTCAAAAGCAACGATTCAAAACTCCGGATTCCAGATTTTACCCTGAAAAATATTCAATCAATGAATGGATAAATCTTGGTTTGTCCAGAAAGCAGGCCGAAGTTGTCTGTCGTATGGTTAAAAATGGTGTGAGGAGTGAATCCTACCTAAAGAAGATCTATGTCATTCCAGAAGAATTATTTGCACTGATCAAGGATTCAGTGATTTATCAAAGTAATGGCCTAACTGAAAAGATAGGCTCAAACGAAAAACCAGTTTTAAAGCAGATAGAGCTGAACTCAGCTACAAAAGAGGAGCTCATATCTTTGCCTGGTGTGGGAGAATACATCGCTGGTAGAATATTGGATTATAGAAATAAACTTAAAGGATATTGTACTCCTGAGCAATTGATGGAATTAAAAAAGATTGACTTGACATTATACAATAAACTGGAACCATTGATAACAGTAGATGGGTCTCTTATTGATAAATTGAAAATAAACGCTGCAACTTCAGAGGAATTAGCTGCTCATCCATATATTTCATGGAACGTTGCAAATTCAATAATAAAGATCAGAGAGCAGAAAGGTGGCTACCGAAACTTGGAAGAGATAAAAAGTTCTGTGCTGGTTGATGAAGAATTATTTGCCAAATTGAAACCGTATATATCTTTGTGAAATGACACTTATTGAAAGAATAGAAAATACCATCCGAGATGTACAAGATTTCCCGAAACCGGGAATCGTATTTAAAGACATTTCGACAATCATGCTGGACCCCAAACTATCGAATGATATTTTGGATCATTTGGTTGAGAAACATCAAAATACAGGAATTGAATTGGTAGCCGGTCTTGAAAGCCGTGGTTTCCTTTTTGGTTACCCTTTAGCTATGAGATTAGGAGTGCCTTTTGTTTTAATTAGAAAGCAAGGTAAGCTTCCCTATCATAAGATCAGCCATTCCTACGACCTGGAATATGGCAGTTCGGTGATAGAAATGCATATTGATGCTGTAAAAGATGGACAAAAAGTATTGATTCACGACGACCTACTTGCTACAGGCGGTTCTGCTCAGGCTGCTGCGGAGTTGATCTCTAAATGCGGAGGTAAGGTTATTGGATTTGATTTTCTGGTAACGCTGGATTTCTTAAATGGTGAAGAAAAATTGAAATCCTATTCAGACAATATTACTAATTTAGTGGCCTATTAAATCCAACTTTATGAACTTTGAAGTAAATGAGAATCAGCAAATGATCTCTCAGATGGTAAGGGATTTCGCAGAAAAAGAGATCCGCCCAAATATGATGAAATGGGATGCTGAAGAGTATTTTCCTGTGGATACAATGAAGAAAATGGGGGAACTCGGATTACTTGGGATCTACATTCCTGAGGAGTACGGAGGTTCTGGATTTGGTTATTTCGAGTATGCAACTGCTCTAATGGAGCTTGGTAGAGTTTGTGGTGGGGTAGGATTAAGTGTTGCTGCGCACAATTCACTTTGTACAGGTCATATCTATTATCACGCGAATGAAGAACAGAAGAAGAAATATCTTCCGAAGCTGGCAAGCGGAGAATGGATTGGTGCTTGGGGATTAACTGAGCCGAATACTGGTTCAGACGCTATGCGCATGAAGACCACAGCTGTTAAAGACGGAGAGTATTGGGTAATCAATGGTGCTAAAAACTGGATCACACACGGTCTATCAGGTGATGTAGCAGTTGTTTTGGTAAGAACAGGTGAGCTATTAGATAGCAATGGTATTACTGCTTTCATCATTGAAAAAGGAACACCAGGATTTTCTGCTGTAAAGATCAAAGATAAGTTTGGTGTTAGAGCAAGTGAAACTGCAGAATTGATCTTTGATAACGTTCGTGTTCACGAAAGTCAGGTGATCGGAGAAGTTGGCCAAGGATTCAAACAAGCAATGAAAGTATTGGATGGAGGAAGAATCTCAATTGCTGCATTGAGCTGTGGAGTTGCTCGCGGAGCATACGAAGCTGCGGTGAAGTATGCAAAAGAAAGAGAGCAATTCGGACAACCGATCGCGAACTTCCAGGCAATTGGATTTAAACTTGCTGATATGGCTACCAAAGTGGAAGCAGCTGAATTGTTGACTTTCCAGGCGGCGTATAAAAAGAATAATCATCTTCCGGTTACTAAGGAAGGGGCTTATGCCAAGTATTATTCGAGTGAGGTTTCTGTTTATTGTGGAAATGAAGCGATGCAGATCATGGGAGGATACGGTTATACGAAGGAGTATCCTGCTGAGAAGTTTTTGAGAGATGCTCGTCTGATGACAGTAGGTGAAGGGACCTCGGAAATACAGAAATTAGTAATTTCAAGAGAAATTTTAAAATAACATTTGGTTGTAAATATTTTAAGTATATCTTTGCAACCCATTAATAAGAAATAAATACATCAAGATATGTTAATTATTCCGGTAAAAGAAGGAGAAAACATCGAAAGAGCTCTTAAGAAGTACAAGAAGAAGTACGATAAGACAAATGTTATGAAAGAGCTTCGTAACCGTAAGGAGTTTGAAAAGCCGTCAATCACTAAGCGTCAGCAGAAGATCAAGGCAGCTTACAGACAAAAGATGCAACAAGCTGAAATGTAATTGTAACATTTCTGAAAAAAATATCGTTAAGGAGTTCATATGAACT
>SBFR01000221.1 GCA_006227105.1 Bacteroidota bacterium | reverse complement strand
TAGCTATTCTAAAACGAACTTGCAAAGATTATACAGAACGACAATGAGATTAAACATACTTTTATTTCTTAGCATTTTAACTCTGTTGATTTCGTGCAATGGTCAGACAACGGATAAGAAACTTAACTCAAAGCCATATAAAGGCGACACTGTACAAGAACTTGGTGGCAGCATTATGGTCATTTATCAAGACCAGAAAAACAACTATTGGTTTGGCAGCTGGGAAACCGGCGTTTATAGATACGATGGGCATAAATTAGTTAATTACACAACAAAACACGGTTTGCTTAACAACAGAATTGATGAAATAAAAGAAGATCAATTTGGTAATATTTATTTTGGAAGTGCAAACGCAACTTCTGAAATATCAAAGTTTAACGGGGAGACATTCACAACTTTGAAGGCGGTTCCGAGTGAAAACTGGAAACTTGATTCAACAGATTTGTGGTTTGAATATTCTTATGGAAATACGGGGAAAGTATATCGCTATGATGGCACTACTTTATTTGAATTGCAGTTCCCTAGCCCACCAGATTTATCCAATCCATTTGACATCTATAGCATTTATAAAGACCGAAAAGGAAATATTTGGTTTGGCACAAACCCCGTTGGAGTCTGCCGATATGATGGAAAATCGTTTGACTGGATCACTGAAGAAGATGTGACCGAATTTCGCAATGAAGGTGCGAACGGCGTACGTTCAATTACAGAAGACAACAATGGTGACTTTTGGTTCAATACCGAATATCGCTACAGTATTTACGACAGCTTAACATTAAAAAACAACACTTTTTATACCCGGCATAAAAGTATCGGTGGACTGGATGGAAAAAAGGATAGCAATTTAGATGAGTATCTATCAAGTACCATAGACGATAATGGTAATTTATGGTTTGTAACCTATCGTGACGGTGTCTGGAAATATGATGGAATGAAAATCACTCAATATGTCGTCAAGGATCAATCCAAAGCCATAACGCTATTTAGTATTTACAAAGACAACAATGGTGATCTATGGCTTGGAACGCATGAAAATGGCGCATGGAAATTTAACGGGCAAACATTTGAAAAGTTTACGCTAAAAGCTATCAAAAAGTAGATCTTCAACCCACCGATCTTTGCAATGAACTTCGCTCCAACTAGAGTGTACTTGAGCGCATGAAAATTGCTCTACTCTTTCTTAGTTTTTGTTCATTTTTTGTCTTTGGTCAATCATCGAAAGCAACAATGACTTTCGATCACATTGACAGCCTAATTGAGCTCACCGTCGATTTAGAAGTGATCAATTGGCATGATTCAACCCACGTAAGATTCATATCCATCACACATAATGATGATACGTATGAATTAAAATACTCCAACTTGTGGTTATCCAATAAATATCGAAATCTTGGAGGTCCAATTATTGTCGGTAATGTGTACAGCGATTCAAGCGTAATCTATCCCATATTCACTAAAATGAATACTTCCTATTTTCTCATGGACGACTTTGAAAATGTGATGGACAGTTCACTCTCTTTGTCAATTACAGAAAGTTTTGGCGAGTATGATAAGAACCAGGAATTTTCATTTTATAGACATCCATCGATAGAGTTAAGAGAACTGACTTCCTTACTAAGCACCAAGAATGAACAATCAGGGATCATTGAAGCGACTCAGGCTTGGTATACCACCTGGGTTTATAATCACCCCAGTTACAAAGACCAAAGAACAATCCACGTTCAAAAACACCTCAAGTAACCTCGCTGATCTTATCTTCTATTTCATCCATTTAATTCCGTAAATTCGAAGTGTAGGTTGGAATGTGTTGCCTAGAAACGAAATGAGGAAATCACTACTATGAAAAATTCAATGCTCTTATTGCTTTTGGTTTTCACGTGTCGAACATTATTGGCTCAAACGATCACTATTGATCATCAGCTCCCTACAAGTCCACCATTTCCGCAGTATCAACCCGGCATCTTTTCGGTACCTAAAACAGCCAATGGCATGAATGACCTTCTCAACAATGGCATTCATTTCAACGCCATCAGAACCATTGATATTGAAGAGGCGATGAATCACTGGACCGTATCTGACATCTCGGGTGTGATGGCAAGGCTTGAAGTGCAAAAGAACAATATATTATTAGCTGACAGCCGATCGGACCTATTGGTCATTCCCATCCTAAAAATGCCCTTATGGCTGAGCTCATCTTCTGACGCTACGGAAGTTGCACCGGGCTTCAACTATTATAATGCAGTGCCACCGGCCAACTATACCACCTGGAATATCCTCATGGATAGCATCGTAGACAAGATCAATAATCAATGGGGCCTTGATGTTTACTACGAGATCTGGAATGAACCGGATGGAGACTACTGGCAAGGAACCGAGCAGGAGTATTTCACCTTTTTCAAAAACACTTTACAAGCCATAAAATCGAATCATCCAAATGCGAAAGTAGGCGGCCCTGTGGTCTCCAATTTTGTTAGTTCCTTTTCGGCTTCTTTCCCAAATGGATATCTGACAAATGCTCAACTGGATGCAACCATTCTAGGCCAAGTGATCGATAGTTGTGTTGCTTGGGGCACTCCTCTCGATTTTGTCTCGTGGCACAAGTTCGGAGTCAATCTTTATTCTGAAGATAATCAGCTCGATTATTTGAATCAGAAATTGGTGAATTCCGGACACGGACTGGTTCCTTTTGTTGTTTCCGAATGGAATCTGGGTTTTGGGTTTCGCGAAACGATACTGGATCCAGCCTACATGATCAACTATACCCAAAGTTGTGCTGAACATGGTGTTACCGGACACATGGTTGCTGCGTGGCAGGATTTTGAGCAAGGCACTGACGAATTTCATGGCGACTATGGCTTATTGAGCTGGGGAGCGCTCCATAAACCCTCCTGGAAAGCACTGCAACTATTGAATAAAATGACAGGTCAGTTGCTGGATGTAGATGTCACCAGCTATCGCAATTTGAACACGATCGCATCCTACGAGAATGATACCTTGCGCGTATTGGTTTCCAACTATTCTCTGCCCGGATCAGTTGAAGCAGGATTAAGCCTGTTTTTTGATCATCAGCTCAGCTCAGACAGTCTGATGAATAATGGTTATCTACCCAGCACTATTGATTCCATATTTCAGGGGCTCATTATCCTATCGGGGACTGACCCACTCTCACTGGCGATCAACTCAGAGATCACTACCTATCAAGCCGCTGAAAGTTACTTTCAAAATGGCAGAGACATCACCCTAAAGTTCCCTGGCATTATAGGAAACCATACCGGTAAGATCACATTCATTGACTCCACCAGAAACAATGTGATCCATGCGTATGATTCATTGATCAACATCGGATATACGAGAACAAATGCCGTAAATTACCTCTATCCCAACGACAACTTTGACTCAGGAAGTATATCCATGATCGACTCTACCTTCAATTTCCATCTGGACGCGAATGGCGTTGCGTTAATTGAGCTCTACCTACCCGAAATCACTGTTTCTACAAGTGAAATTCCGATGTATTCGCCATTTGAAGTTTACCCGAATCCAACGAATGACATAGTCTATATCGGCCTTCCTGAAAAAGATCTTATTTCAGTACTGTTGGTGAATAGTCAGGGAAAGCATCTGGGAACGTATGTAACTCCAGAATTCTCTATGAAGTCTTTACCGAATGG
>SBFR01000073.1 GCA_006227105.1 Bacteroidota bacterium | reverse complement strand
TCTACCTGGAATCCAGCTAATACACCATTCTTCATTGATTCCTTGAATCCTTTTTCTACCGAAGGGATAAATTCACGTGGAATGTTACCACCCTTAATACTGTTGATGAACTCAAGACCAGTTTTTTCTGCATTGTCCTGTGGAGAGATCTTAACCACGATATCCGCGAATTTACCACGTCCACCAGACTGCTTCTTATAAACTTCTCTATGATCAACCGGAGCTGTAATGTTCTCACGGTATGATACCTGTGGAGCTCCTTGGTTAACTTCAACTTTGAATTCACGTCTCAAACGGTCAACAATGATCTCAAGGTGAAGCTCACCCATTCCTGAGATGATCGTTTGTCCTGTTTCCTCGTCAGTATTTACTCGGAATGTTGGATCTTCTTCAGCAAGCTTGTTAAGACCAACACCTAATTTATCAGCATCTGCCTGAGTCTTAGGCTCGATAGCAACACCGATAACCGGATCAGGGAATACCATTGATTCAAGAACGATAGGTGCATTTTCAGCACATAGCGTATCTCCTGTACGGATATCTTTAAATCCTACCAATGCACCAATGTCACCAGCTCCCAAAACAGGAATCTGATTTTGCTTATTGGCGTGCATCTGGAAGATACGAGAAATACGCTCCTTCTGCATTGTTCTTGTATTTAACACATAAGAACCTGCGTCTAGTTTTCCTGAATATGCTCTTGTAAAACAAAGACGCCCTACATAAGGGTCAGTTGCAATCTTAAACGCTAACGCTGCAAAAGGCTCGCTGTAGCTAGGCTTACGCTTCTCTTCAGCATCTGTCTTAGGGTTAGTACCTACGATCGCTTCAATGTCAAGTGGAGAAGGAAGGATTTCCATCACCATATCCAACATTGCTTGTACTCCTTTGTTTTTGAAAGCAGAACCACACATCATTGGAACAACTTTTCCAGCAATTGTAGCCTCTCTCAATGCATCAAGAATTTCTCTTTCAGTCAATGAATTTGGATCTTCAAAATACTTCTCCATCAAAGTATCGTTGAATTCTGCAACAGCTTCCAACAATTCTTCACGAAGTTGAGTCGCCTCATCAATGATGTCTGCAGGGATTTCAATTTCTTTAAAAGTCATACCCATATCCTCTTCATTCCAAACGATTCCTTTGAAATTGATAAGGTCTACAACTCCTTTGAATCCATCCTCAGCTCCGATGTTCAGCTGAAGTGGAAGAGCGTGGCTACCCAACATCTCTTTTACCTGCTTACATACAGCAAGGAAGTCAGCACCCTGACGGTCCATTTTGTTAACGAAACCAATACGAGGTACATTATAGTTATTTGCTAGTCTCCAGTTCGTCTCAGACTGTGGCTCAACACCATCAACCGCAGAGAAAAGGAATACCAATCCATCCAATACACGAAGTGAACGATTCACCTCAACTGTAAAGTCAACGTGTCCTGGGGTGTCAATGATGTTCATGTGGTACTCTTGACCTCTGTAGTTCCAGTTAAGCGTTGTTGCAGCTGAAGTAATTGTAATACCTCTTTCCTGCTCCTGCTCCATCCAGTCCATAGTTGCACCACCATCGTGAACCTCACCAATTTTGTGGTTTACACCACCATAATAAAGAATACGCTCAGTTGTTGTAGTCTTACCTGCATCAATGTGAGCTGCAATTCCAATATTTCTTGTGAATTTAAGATCTCTTGCCATGTCAATTAGAATCTAAAATGTGAGAATGCCTTATTAGCTTCCGCCATACGCATTGTATCTTCTTTCTTCTTGTATGCAGCACCCTCTTCCTTAGAAGCAGCGATAATTTCTGCAGCAAGCTTTTGAGCCATTGTTTTCTCGTTACGCTTTCTAGAGTAACCGATCAACCACTTCATTGCCAATGAAGACTTTCTTTCTTCACGAACAGGAGTAGGGATCTGGAAAGTAGCTCCACCTACACGGCGGCTTCTAACCTCAACACTCGGTGTAACATTTTCAATCGCTTTCTTCCAGGTATCAAGCCCAGTTTGATCTTCGATCTTCTTATCTACGATTTCCAATGCATCGTAAAATATCTTAAATGCCAAAGTTTTCTTACCGTCATACATCAGGTTGTTTACAAACTTTGTTACTACTACCTCGTTAAATTTCGGATCTGGTAGTATCGCAATTTTTTTGGCCTTTCTTCTTCTCATCTCTCAAAAAGGTTTAAATAATTATTTCTTAGGTCTTTTTGTACCGTACTTGGAACGGCGCTGCTTTCTACCTTCAACACCTGCTGTGTCTTCGGCACCACGCACAATGTGGTAACGTACCCCTGGAAGGTCTTTAACCCTTCCACCACGTACAAGCACCAATGAGTGTTCCTGTAGATTGTGACCTTCACCGCCTATGTAAGCATTGACTTCCTTTCCGTTAGTCAATCGTACTCTGGCAACCTTTCTCATAGCCGAGTTCGGCTTCTTAGGAGTAGTGGTGTAAACCCTTACACATACCCCTTTACGCTGTGGACAAGAATCAAGTGCAGCAGACTTACTTTTCTTCACCACCGCTGTTCTTCCTTTGCGAACTAATTGTTGGATAGTTGGCATAAAATACTCTTAATTTTTACTTGTTTATATATAATATACTATTGCCCCAAATACAGTTTGAGGGGTGCAAAGATAGACGAATTAATTGATAAACCAAGAAGTTATCAAAAAAATGTGCAGTTTTTTCACAATTCTGTGTTCACATCTTTCGAATTGAATTTACTTCTTAAAATAGAGGTCGTAAAGTTTTTCAATTACCCCAAAACCCAGATCGTTTAAATTGGAATCGGTTTGGAAGATCAAAATAATGTCATTCGACTCAAATTCTGTTTTCAAATCAAGGTTTCCAATGGGTACAACATTCGACTCCCCCAGCGTGTGATACTCCATACCGTAAAAGCAGAACTTCCCATTATTGAAAAAGTTTTTCGCTAATGCCCAACCAAAAACACTCCAGAAACTATCACCCACGATCATCATCTTTGGATTTCGCTCATTTTTTGATTCCTCTTTATGCCATCTCCTATATGCAAAAGGTGAGAAATCCTTAATGTCAAAAAGCAAATTCATCGAACGCTCAATGTCGTCATCCGTTTCAAGAGTTGATTCTGAGATGAAAAGTTCATCTTTGATCATTCTTGATATTTCGAATGACGTTTTCGTTCTTATAAAACCGAGGAGTGAATCAGTAGCCAAATATGCCCCGTATACTGTCCAATGGGTTCCGGTTTTTGAAAACAAAGGATAAGAGGTCGTATCCTTCATTTCTTTGAACCACTTTTGATAATCAATAAAATGCAAATTAGATCTTGATAGTGCTTCGGCATATCCTTTATAATTCGTCATTCCTTTGGGCCAGGAATTATACTTTTCCGGGATGTACTCATTATAATAGAACCCTTTTCCCGGAGCAATCGCTACAATAAGCTCTTTATTCAGCTTTTTCAAAGTATCATTGACCTTCTGGAGTTTTATTAATTTCTCTTGAATATTCTCCTTTCCGATATAATCTTTCCCAAAACAGGTTTCGATGTAATCAATTTCGAATAACATGTTGTCTTTCCCTTTCACTACATCTTTCGCACTGATCTTACGATGGAATGAATAATTAACCTGGTTATAAACTCTTACAAAACCAGATCTAAAGGCAAAATTAGAATTGATATAGTCAGCCTTCGATTCCTGATATTCTCCTGAAAACCACGATTCTTTCGTTAAAGGAACCTGTTCTTTTATGTTTACATAGCCGTTCAACGTGGATTCCGTGTTCCATCCGATCTCACTGAATATCATGATCATCAGCAATGCAATCAGGAATACATTATAAATCCCTCCTTTCAATTTTATACCTCTTTTCTCTTCCATTTTTAAAACCTGAAATAAATGAAAGGATTAAATGCGGAACCGGCGAGCGACGAAATGGAAAGGAGGAGCAACACAAAACTCATTACCCCAAGAAATATAAATTCTTTAGTAGAATACCCCTCCTTTTTGAAAAAGAACAGCTCAAGCTTCTTTCCCCAATTCATCAAAGTCACAAATGAAAAAATCACAGCGATTATAAAAATGATATTAAAATCAAGCAAGACAAGATCGTCCTTAAATACAGACGCATTACCCTTACCCATCATTGACCTGAAAAAGTCACCGATCTTGTTAAAGTCTTCGATTCTAAAAATCACCCAACCTACAACTACAATAAAAAAGGTTGAGGCAACTGAAAAAACGACACCAAGTTTATTCAATAATTTCAATAAGAAAATTCGATCCAGTATTAAAAACAATCCATGATACCCTCCCCATAGAATGAAATTCCAGGAAGCACCATGCCATAAGCCTGATAATAAAAAGACTAAAATAAGATTGAAATAAACCCTGAATATCCTAGCCCTATTCCCTCCAAGCGGAATATACAAATACTCCTTCATGAATGTACCCAAGGTAATGTGCCACCTTCTCCAGAATTCAGAGATACTTCTTGACACATAGGGCGAATCAAAATTCTCTGGAAACCTGAAACCCATCATTCTTCCAAGACCTATTGCCATGTCAGAATAACCCGAGAAATCAAAATAGATCTGCATCGTGTATGCAAGTGCTCCAATCCAGGCATTTCCCCAATTCAAGGTCGAATAATCAGAATTGAATATAATGTCAGCCTGTTCAGCCATAACATTAGCAATAAGGACTTTTTTGGAAAGACCTATCGCGAACCGATAAAATCCGATCAAGCGATCATCATTCGTCTCTGATCTGGAAATCAATTGTTTTGCAATATCACCATACTTTACAATCGGACCAGCGATCATTTGTGGGAAAGAAAGGATATACACCAGATAGTCAGTCAATTTAACAACCGGTTCACTTTCTTTTCTGTAGACATCTACAGCATACGTAATTGATTGAAAGGTATAGAATGATATACCAATGGGAAGTGCAATGCTTGTCCAGGAAACATGTTGAAAGCCGATATTGGCCAAAAGCGAATTCAGATTATCGACGAAGAAATTGGCGTATTTGAAATAAGCCAGCAAACCTAGGTTGAGAAAAACAAAAAGAAAGAGCAGAATCTTTCTTTTACGCTCATCCTGACTTTTGTGAAGAAGATTAACAATTTGATAATCGATTACCGAGCTACCTAAAACAATAAAAATAAAGTCCGGTGCACCCCAGGCATAAAAGAAAATACTTGCAAGAAGAATCAGGTAATTCTTATACCTCGTTCCAACGAACTGATAAGACAGGTAGAAAACCGGTAAAAAATATAAAAGGAAAATAACGCTACTAAAAACCATTGGCGGACACCTTTAGTTGATAGACGTTTTGAAAAATCAAAGCGTTATTATCTGTACAATACCGCTTTAACCGACTTCATTACGCGGTCAACATTCGGTAGAGCCTCATCGATCAATGTCGGCGAAAACGCAAATGGCGTGTCAGTTTGAGTTACCCTTCCTACCGGAGCATCCAGGTAATCAAAAGCATAGCGCTGAAGGTGATATGCTATTTCAGAAGAAATAGATGCCAACGGCCATGACTCTTCAACAACCACACAACGATTTGTTTTCTTTACAGATTCAACAACCGCAGCATAATCAATTGGTCGAACGGTTCTCAAATCAATTACTTCTACAGAAATACCTTCCTTTTGAAGTTCTTCAGCTGCTTCAAGAGCTACCTTCATGATCTTTCCGAATGACACGATCGTAACATCCGTACCCTTTCTCTTAACATCAGCAACTCCAATCGGAATTAAGTATTCTCCGTCTGGAATTTCACCCTTGTCACCGTACATTTTTTCTGATTCCAGAAAGACTACAGGATCATTATCTCGGATGGCAGACTTTAACAATCCTTTGGCGTCATATGGTGTAGAAGGAGTAATTACTTTAAGCCCCGGAACATGTGCATACATCGACTCAAAGCTTTGAGAGTGTGTTGCCGCTAACTGTCCCGCTGTTCCGTTACCACCTCTGAAAACTATAGGACAATGATACTGACCTCCAGACATCTGAAGCATTTTGGCAGCACTGTTGATGATCTGATCAGCAGCAAGAATTGCAAAGTTCCAGGTCATGAACTCAACGATCGGTCTAAGACCATTCATTGAAGCACCAACTGCGATACCTGCAAATCCCAATTCGGCAATTGGAGTGTCGATTACTCTTTTATCTCCAAATTCATCGAGCATACCTTGAGAAACCTTGTAAGCACCGTTATATTCGGCAACTTCTTCTCCCAATAGAAGCACTGCTTCATCTCTTCTCATTTCTTCTGACATCGCCTCACGAAGCGCTTCTCTGAATTGTACCGTTCTCATTGTTTATTCATTTAAGAGGTTGCCAAAAATAATAAAATTCAATGATGATTTAAGTCAACTTAAATTTTTGAACAATACTTGCCAATAATAATAGGATATTATCATCAGGCAATCTACAAAATATGTTTAAATTTGCCTTCACTCAAAAATTTATTGAAAATAAGATCCAATGAAAATACTTGTTTGTATCAGTAAAGCTCCAGATACGACTTCAAAAATTGCCTTCACAGAGGGTAATACAAAGTTTGATGAAAATGGGGTACAATACATTGTCAACCCTTATGACGAATGGTATGCTTTAGTTCGTGCACTTGAGATTAAAGAAGCTCAGGGAGGTAACGTAACAATTATCACTGTTGGTACAGCAGCGGATGAGGCGGTGATAAGAAAAGCACTGGCTATCGGAGCTGATGATGCAGTAAGAATTGATGCTGATCCTAAAGACGCTTATTACACTGCAGTTCAGATCGCGGAATACGCGAAGAACAACCAGTTTGATCTTGTCTTGACTGGTAAAGAAACGATCAATTATAATGGATCTCAAGTGGGCGGTATGATCGCTGAAGCTTTGGATGCTCCTTTTATTTCTGTTGCGACAAAACTTGATGTCAATGGATCTACAATGACATTGGAAAGAGAAATCGCCGGTGGAATCGAGGTAGTAGAAACAGGTCTTCCAGCAGTTGTTTCATGTGCTAAAGGAATGGCTGAACAGCGCATTCCAAACATGAGAGGAATCATGGCTGCAAGAACAAAACCACTTCAAGTAGTGGCGCCTGTTTCTGTAGAAGATATGACATCATTCGTGTCTTATACAATGCCTAATGCGAAGTCTGCATGCAAAATGATCGATCCATCAAACATGGATGAATTGGTAGAATTGCTTCACAACGAAGCTAAAGTGATCTAAGCTTATTAATAAAAGAATTATGTCAGTATTAGTATATATCAATAGCTCAACAGGAATCCATAAGTCAGCCAATGAGGCGGTAACTTATGCAAAGAAGCTAGGAGGATCGGTTACGGTTATTACAAATGGTGGATGCGATGCGGCAACACTTGCATCATTGGGTAAGTATGGCGCTGATAAGGTTTTGGTTGATCGTTCTGTCAACAGTAATGATGACCAGCAACTTACACGAATGATCGCTACAGCGGCCGATTCAGTTGGTGCTACAACAGTTGTTTTCTCTCACGATCTTACTGCAAAAGCAGTAGCACCAAGATTGAGTGTTCGAATGAAAGCCGGATTAATCTCAGGGGCGATTGATCTGCCATCGGGAGATGGAACCACGAAAGTGAACGTTTTTTCCGGAAAAGCATTCGGAGCTGTTAAAGTAAACACAAGCAAAAAGATCATTTCTCTTCTACCGAATAGTATTCAACCGGAAGCAACAGGATCTGATTGTGCGGTTGAAGATTTTAATGGTAACGCGGGTTCTACTAACGTTAAGGTAATTACAACTAAAAAACCTGAAGGTGAAATTCCACTTCCAGAAGCTGAATTGGTTGTTTCTGCAGGAAGAGGACTTAAAGGACCAGAAAACTGGGGAATTGTTGAGGACCTTGCGAAGGCTCTTGGTGCTGCAACTGCATGTTCACGTCCAGTGGCGGATATTGGTTGGAGACCTCATCATGAGCACGTAGGACAAACCGGAGTTGCTATTCGTCCGAATCTATACATTGCTGCTGGTATCTCAGGAGCTATCCAGCATTTGGCGGGTGTGAATGGTTCTAAAGTGATCGTTGTGATCAACACCGATCCGGAAGCTCCTTTCTTTAAAGCGGCTGATTACGGAGTAGTTGGAGATGCTTTCGAAGTTCTTCCACGACTTACAGAAGCGGTTAAAAAATTCAAAGGGTAACACTTCTATTTAAGAAGTATCAATTATATTTACGAAGTAAACAGGGAAGTCAACGGCTTCCCTATTTCGTTAAAGGGTCAATAAAGCAAGGATGAATAAAATTGAACTGGAAATTGCAGGATTGTCGTATAGTCAAACGCAATCAGGTGCCTATGCTTTGGTTCTTGCAGAGAAGGGAGGGAAAAGACAACTTCCAATTATTATAGGGGGATTTGAGGCTCAAGCAATTGCAATTGAGCTTGAAAAAATGACTCCAACTAGGCCTCTTACACACGACCTTTTTAAGAACTTCGCGGAATCTTTTTCTATTCAGGTGAAAGAGGTGGTCATCTACAATCTGATGGAGGGCATCTTCTTCTCTAAGCTCATTTGTGAACAGAATGGAGAGATTTCTGAAATCGATGCCAGAACTTCGGATGCCATTGCCATTGGCGTTCGTTTTAATTGCCCTATTTATACATTTGAAAATATTCTTTCGTCTGCCGGGATCATGTTGAATGATGAACTTGAACAAGGCGCAGATGACGATGACTTTTTGGCCGATGAAGAAGATGTTCAACCCGAAGGACTTGCTCAGTTTAGTTACGAGGAACTTGAACATCAACTAAATGAAGCAATAGAAAACGAGGATTATGAACTGGCCTCACGCATAAGAGATGAGATCAATAAGCGCACTTCTTAGCCTCTGCTGGCTGATAGTATTCCCCATTTTAGGAAAGGCATCAACGTCGTTCCCAGATGAAACTTACCATCGAAAAAATTTCACACTTACACTTGATCAATCCGGTAAGTTTACGAGTAACGATACTGTACTTTCGTCACTAACTTCTGGTAATTGGACCTTCAAAAACAATAGACTTACACTTTCAAAAAAAGTGAATGATTCTCTTGATGTTTCTGAACAATTATATGTCTCTTATATTTCTGACAACAAACTTTCGTTAACCAGGGATGGCAATCGATTTTCCTTTCATGATGCTGAAAGTTCGTCAGTTTCATCTGGACTTTCATTAATGTCCATTTTAAGAGGGATTTTAGGGTTAATGATCCTTTTCGGAATCGCTTTCCTTTTTAGTAAAAACCGAAACAAAATCGACTGGAAACTGGTCGGTAAAGGAACTATACTTCAGGTCGTTTTGGCAATTTTGATCCTAAAGGTCCCAATGGTCTCCGATATTTTTGATTTTCTTGCAAAAGCTTTTGCAAGAGTGATCGAGTTTGCTCATGATGGGGCAATGTTCCTGTTTGGACAAGGTGATTCAATGCCATCTATGATGAAAAACTTTGCATTCTGGATTCTGCCGTCGGTAGTTTTCTTTTCAGCATTGTCAAGTCTACTTTATTATTTTGGGATCCTTCAGTTTGTCGTTAAAGGAATGGCCTGGGTAATGAAGAGGGTACTTGGGATCTCGGGTGCTGAATCTGTGGCAGCTGCAGCAAACATTTTCATAGGGCAGACCGAAGCACCCCTATTAGTTAAGCCGTACTTGTCGCGAATGACAAAGTCTGAAATTCTATGCCTGATGGTTGGTGGGATGGCTACCATTGCAGGAGGAGTACTTGCGGCAGTAATTGGTATTCTAGGAGAAGGAGACTCTGCTAAGGAGCTTTTCTATGCAAAACACCTTTTGACGGCATCCATCATGTCTGCCCCAGCGGCGATTGTATTTTCTAAAATACTCGTACCTGAAACAGAAGAGATCGATACCAATCTGGAAGTATCAAAGGAAAAGATCGGAGTCAACGCGTTGGAAGCCATTACGAATGGTACAACTGATGGATTAAAACTGGCCGTGAATGTTGGTGCAATGTTGATCGTATTTATTAGTTTGGTCGCATTCGCAAATTATTTTCTCGGTAAAGTTGGTGAATGGACCAGTTTAAACGATGTAATTGCTTCCGGAGGTATGTACTCAGGACTCAGCTTCGAAAGTATATCCGGTTA
>SBFR01000069.1 GCA_006227105.1 Bacteroidota bacterium | reverse complement strand
AGAAATGAGGCATTTGGTCATAATTCGTTCATGGTCCTTTTGACTGGACTTAGTGGTTCTGGGAAATCGACTATCGCCAATCTGGTTGAAAAAGAATTGAGTCAGCAGGGTTATAAAACCTATCTTTTGGATGGTGACAATGTTCGATTAGGATTGAACAAAGACCTTTCTTTCTCAGAAGAAGACCGAGAAGAAAATCTGAGAAGAATTGCCGAGGTTTCCAAACTATTCGTAGATAGTGGAACGATCGTACTTGCTGCTTTTGTCTCTCCATTGCGTAAAGACAGAGAAATGATGCGTGAAATCATTGGTGAAGATTTTATGGAAGTCTTCATTGATACCCCTCTGGAGATTTGTGAGCAAAGGGACGTGAAAGGTTTGTATCAGAAAGCAAGAAACGGAGAGATTCCAAATTTTACAGGCATTTCCGCACCCTATGAGCAGCCACTTAATCCGGAAATAAGCATTAAAACCGTAAATTCGACTCCTGAATTTTGTGCAGTACAACTTATGGAACAGATCATGCCTAAAATACAATTGAAAAAATGAGTAAATACTACCTAAACTATCTCGAAGAATTGGAGTCTGAAGCCATATTTGTTCTGAGAGAAGTCGCTGCTCAATTTCGGAATCCGGTTATTCTTTTTTCCGGTGGAAAGGACTCAATTGTTGTTACTCATCTTGCGAGAAAAGCATTTTATCCTGCAAAGTTTCCATTTGCATTAATGCATGTGGATACCGGACACAATTTTCCTGAAACAATGGAATACAGAGATCAACTGATCCAGGACCTAGGTGCGAATTTGATCGTGGGATCAGTTCAGGAAGCAATCGATAAAGGAAGGGTCGTTGAAGAAAAAGGAAGAAATGCTTCCAGAAATGTTCTTCAGATAACGGCCTTGTTAGATACTATAGAAAGTAACCAGATCGACTGTGCGATCGGTGGAGGAAGACGCGACGAAGAAAAGGCAAGAGCGAAAGAACGATTTTTCTCCCATCGCGATGATTTTGGTCAGTGGGATCCAAAAAATCAACGTCCGGAATTATGGAATCTATTTAATGGAAAACACTTTCAGGGAGAACATTTCAGGGTCTTTCCTATTTCAAACTGGACAGAAATGGATGTCTGGAATTACATTCTAAAGGAAAACATTGCCATCCCAAGCTTGTATTTCGCTCATGAACGAGAAGTGATCTGGCGGAACAATTCATGGATCCCAGTTTCTGAGCACTTGAACATGGATGAACGTGATTCACCTGTGACCAAAAAGATCCGCTTCAGAACATTGGGTGATATTACCATTACCGGTGGAATAGAATCGGAGGCTGATACACTCGAGAAAATAGTTGAAGAAGTAGCTGCTATGCGACAAACGGAACGTGGAAACAGAGCGGATGACAAACGATCTGAAAGCTCTATGGAGGATAGGAAACGTGAAGGATACTTTTAATTGTGATCAGTAATTACGCAGAAAAAATGTCTATAGAGAATAATCAACTACTAAGGATTTCGACGGCAGGAAGTGTTGACGATGGTAAAAGTACTTTGATCGGAAGACTATTGTATGATTCCAAATCGATCTTTGAGGACCAATTGGAAGCAATTGAAACTACCACCAAAAGAAAAGGTAGGGAAGGAATTGACCTTGCGCTTTTCACTGATGGGTTGCGTGATGAGAGAGAACAGGGTATCACCATTGACGTTGCCTATCGTTACTTCACAACGCCAAAAAGAAAATTCATTATTGCCGATACACCTGGACATATTCAATATACTCGAAATATGGTCACCGGAGCGTCGACAGCAAATGTTGCCATCATACTAGTTGACGCGAGAAATGGAGTGATCGAACAGACTCGAAGACATTCCTATATTGCTTCTTTGCTTCAGATTCCACACGTAATCGTGTGTGTGAATAAAATGGATCTGGTCGACTGGAAAGAGGATCGATTCCTGGATATTCAACAGCAGTACGAAGGAATTCTATCAAAAATGTCGATCAAAGATGTACGTTACATTCCTATTTCAGCATTGGAAGGAGACAATGTCGTGAATCGATCTGAGAATATGTCATGGTACCAGGGTGCTCCCCTGCTCCATACGTTAGAAACTTTGCACATCAGTAGTGATCTCAACAAAATAGATGCCCGTTTCCCGGTTCAAACGATCATACGACCTCAAACGGATGAATTCCATGACTATCGAGGATATGCAGGTCGTTTAGAAAGTGGAATACTGCGCAAAGGTGATGAAGTGGTTGCACTTCCTTCTGGATTCAATTCAAGGATCAAATCCATTGATACTTTCGACGGTACATTGGAAGAAGCTTTTGCACCAATGTCCATAACTATCACACTGGAAGATGATATCGACATATCCAGAGGTGATATGATCGTTCGAAAAAACAATCAACCGAATCAGGTACAGGAGTTTGATGCAATGATCTGTTGGCTGAATAGCTCAGCTGCCAGGCCGAGAGGGAAATACACGATCCGACATACCACTAATGAACAAAAATCAATGATCAGAGATGTTGTCTATAAAATGGACATCAATAGTCTTGAGCGAAATTCGGAGGATACAGAGATCAAAACGAATGACATCTGTAGGATCAAGTTGAAAACAACAAAACCTTTGATGATCGATGAATACCGCGACAATAGAGCTACTGGAAGTTTCATTCTGATCGATGATGGAACAAATGAGACTGTTGCTGCGGGGATGATTATTTCCTGAAAGTGATCATTAATTAGTGAGAAGTGATTAGTAAATAGAATGTATCATTTCGAGCTTGCGGTAATTGAAACATCAGCGTGAATGAAGCGAAGCGAAGTTGTATTGAGGAATGAAAGACAAGAAAATGCTGGAACACTTGTTAAAAATAGCCATTAAGGCATCCATCAAGGCCGGAGATGCCATTCTAAAGATCTACGAAACCGAAGATTTCGGAGTGGACATGAAATCGGATCATTCACCTCTGACGAAAGCTGATCTAGCTTCGAACGAAGTGATCATGGAATATCTCAGTCAGACTGGAATCCCAATCCTATCCGAAGAAGGAAGAAGCATACCGTATGAAGAAAGAAAGGAATGGAATCAACTGTGGATCGTAGACCCATTGGACGGCACCAAGGAATTCATCAAGCGAAATGGTGAGTTCACCGTAAACATTGCTCTAATTGAAAATGGAGAGGTCATCCTGGGTGTTGTTTACACACCAGTTTTAAGAGAGTTGTATTATGGAGCAAAAGGACTGGGATCATTTAAAGTTTCTGAGGCCTCAGTTTATTCCGAGGACCTTTTGTCTGGAGGTCAAAAGTTACCGCTTAAAAAAGATCGTTTACAATACACCATCGTAGCAAGCAGATCACATATGTCTCCAGAAACAGAGGAGTTTATCAAAGAGAAAGAAAGAGAACATGGTCAGATCAAAACGATCTCCAAAGGGAGCTCACTTAAGCTTTGTATGGTAGCCGAAGGCAGTGCAGATTGCTATCCACGCTTTGCCCCCACTATGGAATGGGATACCGCTGCAGGTCAGGGCGTTTGTTTGTTTGCCGGATTCGATGTGATCGAATGGAATACGAAACAGACCATGAAGTACAACAGGGAGGAATTGTTGAACAATTGGTTTTTGGTTCAGCAATGAGACATATCCATTGAATTGAATCAGTTTAATGATTGAAATATCAAAGCATTAAACTAAATTTGCGGTTCTTAAAATAAATGGGTGAAATCCCTCTATAAAGCGTTTATTATGCCCAAAACCGCCCTGATCACTGGAATTACAGGACAAGATGGTTCCTACCTTGCTGAGCTTC
This sequence comes from Bacteroidota bacterium, assembly GCA_006227105.1. GTDB lineage: Bacteria > Bacteroidota > Bacteroidia > Flavobacteriales_D > Crocinitomicaceae > M0103. Next base: position 19,508 of record SBFR01000069.1, on the reverse strand, counting down.
TGCTTGAGAAAGGATACATTGTTCACGGAATAAAAAGAAGATCTTCCTTATTCAATACGGATCGAATTGATCATTTATATCAGGATCCCCACGATCCTAACCCGAGACTCAAGCTGCATTACGGTGACCTCACGGATTCAATGAACCTAACACGTATCATTCAGGAAACACAACCGGATGAGATCTACAACTTGGGAGCAATGTCCCATGTTAAGGTTTCTTTCGATTCTCCTGAATATGTAGGGAACGTCGATGGACTTGGAACGCTTCGAATATTGGAAGCTGTTCGACTATTGGGAATGGAAAAGAAAACACGAATCTATCAGGCATCAACCTCTGAACTATATGGTGGTATGCCTGAAAATAAAAATGCTCGTGGTTTTTACGATGAAACTTGTCCATTCTATCCAAGATCACCGTATGGCGTCGCAAAGATCTATGGTTTCTGGATCACAAAGAATTACCGCGAGGCATACAACATGTTTGCTTGTAACGGCATTTTGTTTAACCACGAATCCCCAAGAAGAGGAGAAACATTTGTGACTCGAAAAATTACCCGTGCAGTTTCCAAAATAGCTTTGGGTCTACAAGACAAATTTTACCTGGGGAATTTAGATGCGCAGCGTGACTGGGGACATGCCAAGGATTATGTCCGTATGATGTGGATGATCCTGCAGGCAGATCAAGCCGAAGACTGGGTAATCGCCACAGGTATTACAACTACCGTTCGCGATTTCGTGAAAATGGCTTTCGCGGAGGTAGGTATCGAGCTGGAATTTAAAGGAATTGGGGTGGATGAAAAAGCATTTATAAAAGCATGCAATGACCCGTCTTATCAACTTGAGATTGGAAAGGAGGTCTTATCAGTTGACCCTTCCTATTTTAGACCGACCGAAGTCGATTTGCTATTAGGTGACCCAACAAAAGCGAAAGAAAAGTTGAATTGGGTTCCTGAGTATGATTTAGCAGCCTTAGTGAAAGACATGATGCGAAGCGACTTGAAATTGATGAAGAAAGATCAATTTTTAAAAGAGGGTGGCTATAAGATCATGAACTATTTCGAATAATGGGAAAAAACACCAAAATATACATCGCCGGTCACCGCGGCATGGTTGGTTCCGCGATCTGGAGAAATCTGGAAAGCAAAGGCTACACCAACCTCATCGGTAGAACCTCGGCTGAATTGGACCTGCGTAATCAGGCCGCCGTTGATGCTTTCTATAAAGAAGTAAAACCGGATGTAGTCATTGACGCCGCTGCACGCGTGGGTGGAATCCTTGCGAACAACAACTATCCTTATCAGTTCCTGATGGAGAATATGCAGATCCAGAACAATCTGATCGATGCTGCTCACCGCTTTGATGTACAGAAATTTATCTTTCTCGGTAGCTCGTGCATTTATCCTAAGTTGGCAACACAACCCTTGAAGGAAGAATATCTGCTTACCTCTTCACTTGAACCCACCAATGAATGGTATGCGATTGCAAAGATTTCAGGTGTGAAAGCATGTGAGGCTATTCGAAAACAATTCGGAAAAGACTTCGTTAGCTTGATGCCCACAAATCTATACGGACCTTACGATAATTTTGACCTTCAAACTTCCCATGTATTACCTGCGATGATCCGCAAATTTCACGAAGCGAAATTTAGTTTTCCCCCTTCGGAGGGGGATCAAGGGGCAGGACGATCCCAGGATCGACAGGAATTGGCCCAACACGCCCCTGTCACCCTCTGGGGATCCGGCACCCCAATGCGTGAATTCCTCCACGTTGATGACATGGCGGCTGCGGTGGTTTATGCCTTTGAAAATCAACTATCTGACAACTTATACAACATTGGCACAGGAACCGACCTTACCATCAAAGAACTCGCAGAAATGATCCAGCGCACAGTTGGTCACACAGGAGAGATCATTTGGGACAGCTCTAAACCGGACGGGACACCACGAAAATTGATGGATGTCTCTAAAATGACTGATGCTGGCTGGAAAGCGAAAATTGGTTTGGAAGAAGGGATCAGGGAGACGTATGATTGGTTTCTAAAGAATGTGGAGGAAGTGAAGGAAGTTAAAATGTAGCTATTCCTCTAATCTCTTAAGGTAGAAAATAATGAGTAATATTCAAAATATTTGTTGTATCGGTGCAGGTTATGTTGGAGGACCAACAATGGCTGTTATCGCTCAAAAAAATCCCAATATCAGAGTAACGTGTGTGGATCTGAATGAAAAACGCATAGCTGCCTGGAATGACAGCAACCTTGACAATTTACCTATCTATGAGCCTGGATTGGCCGAAGTAGTTTCAGAGACACGAGGTAGAAATTTATTCTTTTTAACGGATGTCGATGGTGCTATTGATGATGCCGACATGATCTTCATCTCCGTCAATACACCAACCAAAACTTATGGTGAAGGAAAGGGAATGGCTGCTGATCTCAAATACATTGAGCTTTGTGCGAGACAAATAGCACGGGTAGCAAAGACCGATAAGATCGTTGTAGAGAAATCAACCCTACCTGTTCGAACTGCTGAAGCACTTAAAAACATTTTGGAGAACACCGGTAATGGTGTCAAGTTTCAAATTCTTTCCAACCCGGAGTTTTTGGCGGAGGGAACAGCCATTCAGGATCTGCAACATGCCGACCGCGTGCTCATCGGTGGCGACAACACTCCCGAAGGACGAGAAGCCATGCAGGAATTGGTAAGCATTTACAATACATGGATTCCGAAAGAGCGCATTTTGACTTCCAACATTTGGTCTTCGGAGCTTTCTAAACTGGTAGCGAATGCTTTCTTAGCTCAGCGTGTTTCTTCCATCAATGCAATCTCCGAATTATGTGAAGCAACAGGTGCTGATGTGAACGAAGTTGCACGTGCTATTGGGATGGACAGACGGATCGGCTCCAAATTTTTAAACGCCTCTGTAGGCTTTGGCGGTTCCTGCTTTCAAAAAGACATCCTGAATCTGGTATACATTGCCAAAAGTCTGGGGTTGAATGAAGTTGCTGACTACTGGGAACAAGTGATCATTCTCAACGACCACCAAAAGAGACGTTTTGCCCGTAAGATCGTAAGTACTCTTTACAACACCGTGGCGGATAAAAAAATTGCTTTTCTTGGCTGGGCCTTTAAAAAGGATACCAACGACACACGGGAATCTGCTGCAATCTATGTGGCCGAACACTTGTTGAAAGAGCACGCAAATATCGCGGTTTATGACCCCAAAGTAAAAGCCGAACAGATCTATGCCGACCTAGAGTATTTAAACTCTTTCAGTTCTGAAGAAATTAGAGAACGGGTGACGATTGTTGATACCCCATATAAAGCCACAGGAACTGCTCATGCAGTAGCCATCTTAACCGAATGGGATGAATTCAGAACCTACGACTGGCAAAAGATCCATGACGAAATGATGAAGCCTGCTTTTGTGTTTGATGGAAGGGGAATTTTGACGGACTTGAATTTATACGAAAAAGGATTTCAGTATTCGGTAATTGGGCAGGCAAGTATCTGAAATGCGAAAGACTGTGGATAAGTTATACAACAAAGTCGGAATCAAAAGTGACCGTACAAAGAACATCACAAAGCATGTTCTTTTGTCGTTTGTTTATAAAGGCGGAAGTATTCTTTCGAGTTTTCTTCTGGTTCCTCTTACCATTAATTATCTTGATACTGAGAATTACGGAATCTGGTTGACATTAAGCTCTTTCATTGCTTGGTTCTCCTTTTTTGACATTGGTTTAGGAAACGGTTTACGCAACAAATTTGCGGAGGCTAAAGCAAAAGGCGATATGACTTTGGCCAGAGGATATGTAAGTTCAGCTTATTTTACAATTGGTGCGGTCAGCCTAGGTTTGATTGTCATTTTCACCGCCTTGAACTTTTTCATCGATTGGACAAAAGTCTTTAATGCGTCACCAGGTTTGCAAAAAGATCTAAGTATTCTTATGCCTATCGTTTTTGGATTCTTTTGCTTGCAGTTGGTAGTGAAACTAATTACAACAATCTATACTGCGGATCAGCATCATTCGATGCAAGGGAAAATCAATTTTTTCATTCAGTTAGGTTCTTTGGCTTCAATCTTGATTTTAACAAAAACGAGTAAAGGATCTTTATTGTATTTTGGAATTCTATATTCCCTATTGCCGGTACTTATTCTAATCGGTTTTAACATAGTTGGATTTAAAAAGCGCTTTTTGCATTTTAAACCAAGTTTTAGATTTTGGAAAATGGAGTTCTTAACAGATATTTTTGGACTTGGAATAACATTTTTCTTAATACAAATTTCTGGAATCATATTATTTACATCGGACAATTTAATAATCACCCAATTATTTGGTCCAGAAGAAGTAGTACCTTACAATATTGCTTATAAATATTTTAGCATTGTGGTAATGGCCTTTTCAATAATTCTGACACCTTATTGGTCAAGCATCACAGAGGCATACACAGTTGGTGATATAACTTGGATTAAGAAATCTATGAAAATTTTAATCAAGTTAACATTTGTTGGAGTTACTGGTGTCATATTGTTATTAACTCTTTCTCCAATTGCTTATGAAATTTGGATTGGTCACGAAATTAACATACCCATATCGTTGTCAATTTCAATGTCTTCCTTTATTATACTGAGTCTAATATACACCCCTTTCACAGTTTTTATTAATGGCACAGGAAAAGTGACTTTGCAAATGTTATCTATATTTTTAACTTCCATTGTAAATATCCCACTTTCCATTCTTTTAGCAAAACATTTTGAACTGGGCAGTACAGGCGTTATTATTGCAACAATAATTTGCCTTATCCCTCACGCCCTTCTTTGTCCAATCCAATATCACAAAATAATCAACAACAAAGCAAATGGCATTTGGAATCGTTAAAACTCTAAGAAACTTTAGTCCAATTGGTATCATACTAAACTTAAAACGTCAAAAAGATCTAATTATACATAGAAATAAAGGATTGATTCTTCCATTACATTACAATATTATTGGAACAAAATTTGGCCATAATGTATACTTAGGTTCAAAAGTTACCATTGTTAATTCAAGCATCGGAGATAATTCGTACGTGAATGACGGCTCCAAAATTGTCAATGCCAGCATAGGTAAATTCTGTTCTATTGGTCCGAATGTACGAGTCGTACTTGGCAAACATCCGATAAGCTTTGTTTCAACACACCCCACGTTTTATGCAAAGAACAAACCTTTCAGGACTTATTCCGATAAAAATTATTTTAATGAATATGATATAAAAGTTGAAATAGGCAATGATGTTTGGATTGGTGAAAATGTCATCATACCAAACGGTGTAAAAATCGGTAATGGTGCAATTATAAGTTCTGGAGCTGTGGTTACTAAAGATGTTGAACCCTATAGCATCGTTGGCGGAATACCAGCAACGCTGATAAAATACCGCTTTGAACCAGATCTCATTAATAAATTGAATAATTCAGAATGGTGGAATTGGGATGAAAAACTGCTAAAATCAAACTTTATCTTTTTTCAAGATCCAGAAAAATTCGTAAGGCATTTTAATTTATAAAGTATTACGATGTTAATATACAATATCAACTAATAAATGAAGAACAAAATAATTCGAGTCCTAATGTTGGAGCCTGTAAAGCTAACAAGAAGAATATTTTTCGGGACAATAAATCTTGTAATTCTAAAAACAAATAATGTGCGATACAATGATTTTCCAATCATAAATGGGAAATTAATTGTTGTGAACAGAGGAACATTCATCTTAGGTAGTCAAGTAAAATTTAATAGCAGCCTATATTCGAATTTGGTAGGTCTCTACAAACCTTGTTCGGTTGAAGTACAGAAAGGCGCAGATCTACAAATTGGAGATTTCTCAGGTTTCTCTGGAGTTTCTATTTATTGTGCAAATAAAATTACAATTGGCAATTACCTATGTTGTGGGGGTAACGTGTCAATTTGGGATACTGATTTCCATCCACAGAATTTTGAAGATCGACGTTCTGGTTACGTTGGAACAAAATCTGCCCCAATTAAAATTGGTGATGACGTTTTTATTGGGGCAAACAGTATAATTCTAAAAGGTGTAGAAATAGGTGACCGTGCAATAGTTGGAGCAGGTAGTGTTGTCACGAAGAATATTCCTAATGATGAAGTTTGGGCGGGTAATCCAGCAAAAAAAATTTCTGCAAATTAAAATACTTGATCAATGAATATATTAATTACCGGAGCAGCTGGTTTTATTGGGTTTCATACAGTAAATAAATTCCTCACTGAAGGACACAATGTTGTAGGACTCGACAATATTAATGATTATTATTCGACTGATCTGAAATATGCTCGTTTGAACGAATTGGGTGTTAATAAGGAAACTATCAAATGGTTCAAATTTTCCAGAAGCCACAAATTCGAAAATTTCGAATTTATAAGAATGGATTTGGAGCAAAAGCATGAAATATTTTCACTTTTTCAGAATAGGAATTTTGACATTGTTGTGAATTTAGCAGCTCAGGCTGGAGTGAGGTATTCGATCGAGAATCCTGATGTATACATTACTTCGAATATTGTCGGATATTTTAACATCCTTGAAGCATGCCGTAAATTTCCGGTTAAGCACTTGTTACATGCATCGTCTTCCTCGATTTATGGAGAAAATGAAAAAATGCCATTTTCGGAAGAAGATAAAACAGATGAACCAATCAGTTTATATGCTGCTACAAAAAAAACCAACGAGTTAATTGGACATAGTTATAGTCATTTGTTCAATATACCTATAACAAACCTTAGATTTTTTACTGTGTATGGTCCATGGGGACGTCCAGACATGGCTCCGATGTTGTTTGTTAAAGCAATTTTGACTGATCAACCTATAAAAGTGTTCAATAATGGACTTATGGAAAGGGATTTCACATTCGTAAAGGACATTGTTGAAGGAGTTTATATTTCAGCCATAAACCCTAAAGAGAAATTTACGACTCTAAATCTTGGGAACGGATCTCCAGTAAAACTAATGGATTTCATTGGCGAAATAGAGCAAAAAATCGGTACGGAAGCCAAAAAGAATTTTCTACCAATGCAATCAGGTGATGTTACAACAACATGGGCCGATACAGCTAAAATCAATGCACTGCATGGATACAAACCAACGACGACCATCCAAGACGGAGTAAGTCATTTCATTGACTGGGTTAAAGAATATAAATCCCTAATAGTATAAATTAATAATTGATGAGAATTCTTTTCTGTGGACAATCCGGTATACCCGGAAACAGAAGTGCGACTTTGAATCGCTATTATGCCGTGGCGAACGCAATGAAAGATGATAATGAGATCATCTTCATTAACAGAATTCCATTAAATAAAATAGGATCAGATGAGAATTCTGATTTTCATTTTAAAATTGTAGAAGCTACAAATCAAAAATATAGACCGGAATCATTTTTAACGAGGAATTTCATTAAGACTTTCTCAATATTTTATGAATTCCGAACCTTAATGCGTTTGAACAAAGAAAAGAAAATTGACTGGGTCAATGTATACACTCAGTTTTTTGGCATCAGCATGTTTTATTATATAGCTTCCAAAATTTTCCGATTCAGAACTATCCTTCATTATGTCGAAAAAAGATCAGAATTCGACGATCGAGGATTGATAATGAAGTTAAACGATTTCCTTTTAGAAAAATTCGCGTTGTTTTTATACGATCGTATTATTCCAATTAGTCACAAATTAAATGACGAAATTGTAGCTATAAATCCTAATAAAAGGGCGATTATAATTCCTCCTATTTGTGATTTTGAATATTTCAATCAGGTAACAAATGTAAGAGCTGACAAAAAGCAATATTTTCTTTACTGTGGCTCAACAGCTTATTCGGATGTTATAAATTTCATTTTGGATTCATATAGGAAACTACCAACTTCTGACGTTAAACTTTATATGGTTTTAAATGGCAACATTTCAGAAGAAACAAAGATGATTGTTCAACAATCAGATGGGCGCATACAACTTTTTTCTAATCTTGAATATGTTGATTTGATCACTCTATATAAGAATTCACTTGCACTATTGATTCCGTTAAGAAATACCCCTCAAGACATTGCTCGATTCCCGCAAAAAATATGCGAATACCTCGCATCTGGGAAAGTAATTATTTCGACTAATTTCGGGGAAGTAAAATACTTTTTTCACGATGAACTCAATGCACTATTGGCGGATGAATATGATGTTGAATTGTATAGTTCAAAACTTAATTGGGTACTTATGAATAGAGACAAAATTTCAAAAATTGAAGACCGGGCATATCAATTAGGCAAAGAGTATTTTGATATTGGTGCATATAAGGAACCACTAAAATCGTTCATCAAATGATAAAACAAATTATTTTCAGAATTAGACTTGCTCTTGCAAATGAATATAAGAGGCCACATATTTATCAAAAACATTTGGGTGTTAAAATTGGCAAGGAAGCACGATTTACAGGTAAAATAAATTTTGGTTCAGAACCTTTCTTAATTTCAATTGGTGAACATGTGACGCTGGCACACAACGTTACTTTTCATACCCATGATGGAGGTGTTTGGGTATTTAGAAAGAAACACCCGAATATCAATTTATATGGAAGAATTAATGTCGGTAACAATGTCTTTATTGGTAGCAACGTGATAGTTTTACCGAATGTCGAAATTGGAGACAATGTTGTCATTGGGGCCGGAAGTGTGGTAACAAAATCAGTAAAGAACGATGTTGTCATTGCCGGGAATCCTGCGAGGGAAATCAGACCATTAAATGAATATGAGCAAAAACTGCTGAAAAAGGCTATTTTCGTAGATAGTCATAATATGTCAGAAGCGTCAAAAGTAATTATCCAACATCTCGACCAACAAAACTAAAAATTTGCAAAGGGTAGAAAAGATAAAGTCATTAGATTTAATAGCTGTCTTATTGCTAATAGTATTTGCCGGTTCTGCAACTGTATTTGCACGTTCAATTCAAACTTGGGAACAACCGATTGCGCTTATTTTGTTCTTTTTAATCGGATTATTTTTTGTCAAAAGATACTCGCTTCAGTTTTCCAAGAAATTTGCTCGACTTCTATTGTTGTTTTTAGTTTATTTCATGCTACTAACATTAAAATTTGGTGAATGGCATTATAAATTTTTAATGATTTATCCTCTTACCTTTTTCATTGCATATACAACGGTTGTTAGTTTGAAAACATCCTTTTTCTTCTACTATGAAACATGTCTTAAATACCTATGCTTAATCGCGTTGTTTTTTTGGATTCTACAAGTTTTGATGCCTGGACCATTAACTGAGATCCTTAAGAGCCTAACTTTTTTCAAACCTTACAATGAAATTATTCAAGCACATGTAATAGTATTTTCCATATTAAATGAAGGTGTCGAAAGTTTCCTACCAAGAAATTCAGGATTTGCATGGGAACCAGGAGCTTTTGCTGTATTTATCAATCTTGCGATTTTTGCCAATTTAGTTCGAAATTCATTTAGAATTAGAAACAACAAGAATCTATTGATTTTTATTATCTCTTTACTATCAACCCAATCAACTACTGGATATTCAATTTTTCTACTTCTTGCAGCCTTTTATTTTATAAATATGAAAGGAATGACATTAAAAATACTAATTATACCACTAGTGATTATTGGTGTACTTTATATTTTCAGTCTACCGTTTATGTACGAGAAAATTGCCAGTCTAGGGAGTGAAAAGGTTTCCGACTTAGTAGAAATTGGTGCAAAGGACTGGAACAAAGACAAAATGATCGGAGCACAAAGATTCGTATCATTTCAAATTGATTTCATTGATTTTTTAAATAATCCGATTCTGGGTTATGGAGGGCATGACGAAGAAATGTGGACACGTAAGTCAAATATTAACGTTGTTTCCATTTCAGGAATTGGGAAAATCTTGGCAAAATTCGGTCTCGTTGGTTGCTTCTTTTTTATTGTAGTTCTTTATCGAAACTCCGTTCGATTCTCTAAATTTTTTGGATATAAGGGTAAACTTCTTCTCTTTCTATTAATTCTTCAAGTTTCGATCAGTTATTCTTTAATTGAAAATGCACTATTAATTTGTTTCTGGATGTTCTTCTACTTTAATCCTGGAATGGCAGGATCTTACGTACCTGTTATTAATTTCAATCGAAAAAAAATGAAATTAATCGATAACCAAATTCCATCATGAGAATAGTGATTATTAATGATATGCTTTGGGGAGGAGGTAGAGAGCGAAGAATAGTACAGTTAATCGCCGGGCTCAATGAAGCTGGTTATAATGATATTCATTTAGTCCTATTGGATGATCGGATTGATTACCCTCAGATACATGACTTGAATGTTACAATCACAAAAATTATCCGAAGTTCTAATAAGGATTGGTCAGTATTTAAAAAATTGCGCGCATTGTTCAAGGAAATCAAACCCGATGTGGTCAATACATGGTCCTTCATGTCTACTTTCTACGCTGCACCAATTTGTAAATTAATGGGAATTAAATGTATTGGTGCCTTCATAGTTGACTGTAATAACCCAAAGTTCTTTTCGTTGAATGGATTTGCGAAGATCATTGGTTTTTGGCTTTGCAATAAGATTATATCGAATTCTTATGCCGGTCATGAAAGTTATCGGACACCAAAACGAAAGAGACTTGTAATTTACAATGGTTTTGATAACAAACGTTTAGAAAATGTTGCGGACAAAGATCAACTATTTAGAGATCTGAATATTGATTCTACAAAACATGTTGTTTCTATGGTTGCTCGTTTCGACAGACAAAAAGACTTTCAGACCTTTATTAAAGCTTGCCAAGCGCTTCATACGAAAAGACAAGATTTTGTTGCTTTATGCGTGGGACAGGGTGAATCCCTAGAAGAGACCCGTAATTCACTGACAGATGATGAGCACGCATTCATACGTTTTACTGGCTTTAGAAAGGATGTGGAAGGCCTCATTCAAATCAGCGATATTGGTGCTCTTTGCACAAATCCACTTTATCATGGTGAGGGGGTTTCGAATTCCATCTTAGAATTTATGGCGTTTTCAAAACCGGTTATTGCCACAAGTGGTGGTGGAACAAATGAAATTGTTGAGGATAATAAAAATGGATTTCTTATCACACCATATCATTCTGACGTATTGGCAGAAAAAATGGATCTTTTGCTTTCCAACGAAAATTTATATCAAAATATGTCTGAAGAGGCAAAACACACAGTTAAGACTAAATTTTCACTTCAACAGATGACTAATCGATTTATTGAAGTTTACAAAACGAATAACTAATGAGCAAACATCCGATAAGAATTTGTTTTGTTATTTCCTCCCTAGCGAATGAGGGTCCAACCAATATAATGTATAACATTATTAAATACATGAACCGAACTATTTTTGATGTTCACATTATCACTCTTGTAGAAGAAAAGAGTCATTCAAGATTTAACGATTTTAAATCACTCGGGCTCAATATCATCAAATTAACTGATCGACTAAAAAATAACTCAGGTGCCATAAGTAAAATCAAGGGTTTCAGAAAGGTTATCTCGGAGTTAAAACCAGAGGTGGTTCATTCACATTGTCCACGATCTCTTATCTACATCAGTACAGTCCAAAAGAAGATAAAAACCGTTTATACAGCACATATTTTTCCTGGAATTCAAACCAAAGCACTCTATGGAAACATTAAAGGCACAGTGGTCATAAAAGTCTCAAATTATTTAATGCGAAAAGTTGATTTGGCCATTGCTTGTTCAGAAAGTGTAAGTCAGGAATTTAAGGATGTTTATGGTTGGAAAGTAATGGCTATAAATAACGGCTGCTCGCTGAATGTTTGGGAGCAAAACGAAGACGAAAAAAAATCTCTCAGAGATCAATTGAAATTCCGGGACGGGATAAAGTACTTCTTGTTTATTGGTAGATTCTCAGCTGAAAAAAATCCACAGTTACTGATAAATGCATTTGAGAAACTTAATCGAACTGATTGTTGTCTAGTTATGCTCGGCCAAGGCCCGTTGTTCTCTCAATTCAACGAATTAAATCATAACAATGTTCGAATTGAAGGCTTCAAAGACAATGTTCAACCATATTTAAAAGCTTGCGATTATTATATTTCAGCATCTAGTACCGAAGGTTTGGCAAATACGCTTTTGGAAAGCATGTCTGCAGGTTTGCCATTGCTACTTTCGAATATTCCATCCCATAATTCAGTCATTACAAATTCTTCTCGACATTTGGGATTCTTGTTTTTGAAAAATTCTGTTGAAGACCTAATTTCTAAAATGTCCGAACTACTTGAATTAGATCGTAAAATAATTTCATCCAATGTTCAAAATGAATATACCGAAAAATATACTGCGAAAATGATGAGCCAAAACTATTCAGATGCGTACGTTAAATTAGCAATAAGCAAATGAAGAAAGTATTAGTTACAGGAGGATCTGGATTTATTGGAACTAATTTGATTGTCGAGCTTTCAAAAAGTGGATCATATAAAATCATGAGCATTGACATTGCAGAACCTAAAATAAAAGATCATTTCCAATATTGGAGTCAGGTTGATATTCGTGAAAAGGAACACTTGCAAAATAAATTCGCTGAATTTAATCCTGATATTGTCATACATTTAGCTGCACGAACTGACTTAAACGGGGAGAAAATGGAAGATTATTCTTCTAATGTTCTAGGTGTACAGATTCTTCTTGATATATTGGAAGAAAAGAACTTCTCTGGAGTCGCTGTATTTGCCTCATCCATGTATGTTTGCAAGCCAGGTATTAAACCTAAAGATTTTGATGACTATCAACCGCATACTATTTATGGAGAAAGTAAAGTTCAGACAGAAAAATTAATTAAGGGAAGAAATAAAAACTATGTTTCTGCTATTATTCGTCCGACATCCATTTGGGGGCCATGGTTTGCTGAGCCCTATTCAGATTTTTTCAACCTAGTTTTATCCAAAAAGTACTTTCATCTTGGGAGTCGATCCTGTAAAAAAACCTATGGTTATGTTGGAAACACTGTCTTCCAAATCAGCAACATAATAGCTTCGCAAGCTGATGAAATAAATAATAAGGTTCTCTATTTAGGGGATTGGCCGGAATACCCTATTGAAGATTGGGCTAATGAAATTGCGGCCACTGTGCCATATAAAATTAGGACATTGCCATTTTGGTTCTTCAAATTATTGGCATTCGTTGGTGATTTTTGCAAATTAATAGGCATCAAATTTCCGATGACATCATTTAGATTACAAAATATGACAACGGATAATGTACACGATTTAAAACCAATTATGAAGATTATTGAAGATTTACCATTTTCTAGGCAGGAAGGTATTGAAAGAACAGTCGAATGGATAAGATCCAGAAAAAACTTAAAATGAAAGTCACTATCATCACGGTCTGTTATAATAGGGTAACTACCATCGAAAAAGCGATTCAAAGTGCCCTCAATCAAGATTATAATAATATTGAATACATTGTAATAGACGGAAACTCGAATGATGGAACGAAGGAGATTATTGAAAAATACAAAGATCAAATCTCATCTTATACATCTGAACAAGATAATGGAATGTACGATGCACTGAACAAGGGGCTTAAACTGGCCACTGGAGAAGTTATTGGACTACTTCATTCTGATGATGAATTTTATGACAGCTCTGTAATCTCAACTATTGCTAAAGCATTTGAACAAGATCAAACTACAAACGCAATATATGGGAATGGGATCTATATTACCAATGATACGAATGAAAGAATTATTAGAAACAGAATTGGTGGAGATTTTTCAATTGAAAAATTGAAAAAAGGATGGCTTCCCTTGCATACAACGGTCTTTATAAAGAAATCAATAATCGACCAATATGGCGGTTATGATTTAACAAATAGAATTGCCTCCGATACGGAATTTTTACTCCGTTATCTGTACAAACATCGAATCAACATCAAATACATCAATAGTTATATTGTTAAAATGAGGCTGGGTGGTTTAAGCACGTCAAAAAGTAGAGCTCTTATAGTTTTTAAAGAAGACGTAAAAATTTATCGGCAATATGGCCTTAGCTCTTTTGTTGTTTTGAACAAAAAACTAGGAACACTGAAACAATATTTAAGAAGAAAATAATTTGATGCTGAAAATTTTCTCTCCAATTGTCAACACTTCCCTATCTTTGTGAAGAATCTAACCATATGCCTTCACTATTGTTCGATTTTCTCGCAGGTAAAAAATTCTCCAGGTACCTGAAGGTTATCTTTCTTGGTTCGGATGTTATACTTCTCAATGTATCATTTCTTCTTTCATTTTTCCTTCGTTATGGAAATCTGGACAGGATCTGGCATCAACAAATCAGTTCGATCTGGCTTCTTTGCAATGTCGTATGGATGCTGCTTGCGGGTTACCTCGACATCTACAAATTGGTGAGGGTTCAGCGGATCGAGCATTTTCTCAGAAAAACTATTCGTGCCTATTTTATTCATCTAGCCATTGTTGCAATTGTCATTCTAGTATTGAAATATGGAGAGGTCTCCAGATTACGGATGGGATATTTCTATGGATTATTCCTCACATTTCTTTTTTTAACGCGACTTGTTTCTTTGAAGCTTCTCAAATTTATCAGGGCCAGTGGTTACAATTTTCGCCGTGTGATCATTGTGGGCGAGAATGAAAATGGCCGAAAAATGGCCGAAATTCTTCATTCTGACCTTTCGTTCGGTTTTCAGGTGATGGGCTTTTTCTGTGATCTGTCACATGATAAAAACATAGATTATCCGGTTTTGGGTAATATCAGTTCGATCGAACTTTTTCTTAAAGAAACAGATATTCATGAGATGTACGTGGCCTTGCATTATGATCAAAGTGACAAGATCAACGAGCTCATTCGACTGGCTGAAAAATACCACGTCCGGATCAAGTTTGTGCCCGATTTTCAAGCTTATACAAAAACGAGAAGAGTAACCATCGATTTTTATGGGAATCTTCCGGTGTTGATGCTTCGCAAGGAACCACTGGAATCCGGTTACCATCGCTTGTCCAAGAAGCTCTTCGACGTCCTATTTTCACTATTGGTGATTCTTTTGATCTTTAGTTGGCTGTTTCCTGTTCTGTTCATTCTGATCAAGTTGAGCTCAAAAGGTCCTGTTTTCTTCAAGCAAAAAAGAACAGGTGAGGATAACATAGAATTTACGTGTTACAAATTTAGAACGATGAGAGTGAACACCTTGGCGGATGAGTTGCAGGCCACGAAGAATGATCCGAGAATAACTAAACTTGGTGCTTTCATGCGCAAAACCAATCTGGATGAATTACCACAATTCTTTAATGTACTTTGGGGAAGCATGTCTGTTGTAGGACCAAGGCCTCACATGATCAAGCATACCGAAGAATATTCTGAGCTGATCAATGAATATCTGGTACGCCATTTTGCAAAGCCTGGAATTACCGGTTGGGCACAAGTAAATGGTTTTCGTGGTGAAACAAAGAAGTTGGAAGATATGAAGAAACGCGTTGAGTTCGATATATGGTACATTGAGAACTGGAGCTTCATTTTAGATTTGAAGATCGTTTGGTTGACGGTGTGGAATATGGTGCGCGGAGAGGAGAAAGCCTACTGAAAAGTGGAAAGTGAGAAGTTGAAAGTTAAAAGTTGGATATTATATGACCAACTAATCACTAATCACTAATCACTAATCACTAATCACTAATCACTAATCACTAATCACTAATCACTAATCACTAATCACTAATCACTTAAAAAAGAAACCTATTCCCGATAGTTTCGTTAGAATACTTTATCTTTACGGCGCTGAAAAAGAAGCATGAAAAAAATAGTTTATTTCCTTATCCTTGTCTCTGTACTTTCCGGATTGTTTACCTCTTGTAAAACCCATGAAAAGATGGTCTATTTTCAAGGGGGGGTGAGTGATACATTGGCACAGACTAATTACACGCCAGTATTAAGAGCAGATGACTTCCTATCCGTTTTGGTGACGGCTGACGATCCTGAAGCGGCAGTGCCCTTCAATTTTCCTTCTGGTACACAGCAAAACTTCAATAATGGATATGTAATTGGTAATCCAGCTCCAATCGGTTATTTGGTGGATGCCAATGGGTTGATCAAATTGCCGATCATTGGAAGTGTTCAGGTGGGTGGTTTGAACCGCATGGAAGCCACAACTCTGATCGAAACCAAATTACAGGAATACATAAAAAATCCGGTGGTCAATATTCAGATCCAGAATTACAAGGTAACGGTATTGGGAGAAGTTAAAAC
Source organism: Bacteroidota bacterium (assembly GCA_006227105.1). GTDB lineage: Bacteria > Bacteroidota > Bacteroidia > Flavobacteriales_D > Crocinitomicaceae > M0103. Next base: position 3,242 of record SBFR01000069.1, on the reverse strand, counting down.
ACCGGGCACCTACAAGATCCCGAATGAGCGCATTACCATTCTTGAAGCACTCGGGCTTGCCGGGGACCTAAAGCCGACAGGAGTGCGAAAGAACGTTTTGGTGATCCGGGATGAAAATGGTAAAAAGACGGAATTTCGTGTTGACCTAACCGATACTGAGCTTTTCACATCTCCTGTGTTTTACCTGACCCAAAATGATGTGGTTTACGTAGAACCAAACAAAGCAGCACGATATGAAAGTACCCTGTGGAGAACAACTGCACCGATCTTTATTTCGGTAACCTCACTGATCATTACCACCATTAATTTGATAACACGGTAATTATGAGTGAGCAAAATCAGCAGGTTCAATTCGGCGAGCAGGAAGAAGGAATTAACATCCGTGAGCTGGCAGAAAAATATTTTCGTCACTGGCACTGGTTTTTGATCGGAACCTTGATCACCATTTCAATAGCCTTTATCTATTTGCGGTATAGTGTGGCGCAATTTGAATCCAAAGCCTCCGTGTTGATCAAGGATGATGAACAATCAGGTGGATTTGGAGACCTTTCTGTCTTCAAGGACCTAGGTATAATGGGAGGTAGTGGAAATCTAGAAAATGAGATCGAGGTCTTCAAATCCAGAAAATTACTTGAGGCAGTTGCGAAAAAATTACACCTGAATTTTAAGCTGGAGCTGATCGGTGATAACAGTGGGTTGATCCGCGGAGAAGTCTATGATAAAGCTCCGATAGATGTCATTTCAGCAGAAGAGGATTCTTTGTTTTATGAAGAAGAATTTGGATTGGAGATCACCATGCTGGACAAAGAAAAATTTACAGCAACGGAAGTCGAAGGAAAAGAACTCGGTACTTTCACCTATGGAGCGATCTTAAAGACGAAAACTGGAAAGATAATTGTCAATAAATCAAAAGATTACGGCAAAAAGTGGTTTGATCGAAGTATACTATTTACGATCACTCCCATGGAAAAAGTGGTGACCGATTTGCAGAAAGGAATAAGTATTGAAGCTGTGAACAAGGATGCCATGGTACTTTCCATTTCGATCAAAGGTCCACAGATCCAGAAAAACAATGACATTATCAATGAGCTGATCGTCCAGCATGAGATCGATGCGATCGAGGATAAGAACGAAGTTGCCACAAATACCAGCAAGTTCATCAATGAACGAATGAAATACATAGCGGCCGAACTATCGGACGTTGAAACCGAAGGAGAAGAATACAAATCCAAGTACAATCTTGTTGATGTCGCTTCCGATGCAGCAGTGTATTTATCGAAAGAAAGTGAAACGGAAAAAGCCATTACTCAAGCGACCATTCAATTAAGCCTGGCCGATTTCATGAATGAATACATCCAAAAACACCAGGGGTATTCTGAATTGCTTCCTGCCAACCTTGGATTTGAAGATCAATCGATCACCTTAATGACAACCCAGTACAATGATCTGGTGCTGGATAGAAACCGCTTACTTCAAAATTCCGGTGAAAAAAACCCAACGGTTCAAAAGATCGAAGGTCAATTGGCTGGCCTAAAATCTAGTTTGGTGGTCAGCTTGAAAAATCTTCGTTCAGCGTTACAGCTTGAATTGAAGAAGCTGAAATCCCAGGAACAATTGTATCAGTCGAAGATCTCCTCAATTCCTCAATTCGAAAGAGAGTACAGAGATATACTTCGCCAGCAGCAGATCAAAGAAACGCTATATCTGTATCTGTTGCAGAAAAGAGAAGAAAATGAGATCACACTTGCTGCTTCTGTTGCCAACACAAAGGTGGTGGATTACGCGTACAACAATGGTGAACCGGTTTCTCCGAAAAAGAAGATCATCTATTTAGGTGCCTTCCTGGTCGGTTTGATCATCCCTGCAGGAATTCTTTACTTGAGAGACCTATTGGATAACAAAGTTCACGGAATTAAAGATCTTGAAGGGACACAATTGCCTTGTCTGGGTGAATTGCCGAACAGCGAAGAAGGTACGGATGTGGTTGTCAATAGAACAGCAAGAACAGGAATAGCGGAAGCTTTCCGTTTGCTGAGAACAAACATCAGCTTCATGCTCGATAAAGAAGATAATGGAGGAAAGGTCATCTTTGTGACCTCAACGGTAGCAAAAGAGGGGAAATCATTTACATCCATCAATCTTGCTCATACCATTGCAATCTCAGGGAAAAAAGTAGCCTTGGTTGGTTTAGATCTTCGTGCACCAAAATTCATTGAATATCTTGGCATTGAAAAAGCAAAGGGGGTATCCAATTATTTAGCAGATCAACAAATTGGATTAGGAGACATCACTATACCTTCACCTGTACAGGAAAATTTGTGGGTGATCCCTTCAGGCGACATCCCTCCTAACCCTTCTGAATTGCTGATGAAGCAGAAACTCAAAGACATGTTCAAAGAGCTCAGAGAAAATTACGATTTCATCATCGTTGATACAGCACCAGTTGGTCTGGTTACAGATACCTTATTAGTACAAGAAGAATCTGACATGGTGGTCTATGTTGTCCGTGCGAATTACATCGATAAACGAATGGTCAATATTCCAGTAACTCTTTACAGTGACAAAAAGCTAAAAAACATGGCTGTAGTAGTGAACGGTACCGATTTGAAAGGGAAAGCCTACGGATACGGTTACGGATACGGTTATGGATATGGCTATGGATACGGAAGTGATCAAGACAAAAAGAAAAAAGGAATCTTCTCAAGATTCAGAAAATAAAAAAAGCCGGTGTTAAACCGGCTTTTTCATTATCGGATCAATTTGATCCGCAGTTCTTTATTCATGAGAATATACATTCCTGTTCTCAACGAGCTAAGATCAAATTCAACTGAACTCTTGTCTTTCTTAGTTATATCCAGAGCAACTTCTTTTCCACTTAGCTCATAGATCGAGACATCTGAGTGCTGATCCATCCCTTCCAATACATATTGATGCTCACCTAAAGACTTCAATTTGTAACCAGTCATCAAATCATTCAGTCCAACCCCACTTACTTCGATCTGTACCGAGATCGTATCATCACCACATTCATTCGAAGCGATCAGATCAACCGTGAAAATACCGTTTGACGTGTACTCATGCAGAGGATTCAACTCATTTGAAAAATTCCCATCTCCGAAATTCCATGAAACTTCCGTTTCTCTCCAACTTTCATTTTGAAATTGGACTGTATTGTCCATCTGATCAAATGAAAAATAAGCAATCGCTGTTTCACTATTGGATCGAAGATGGAAGAAATCCAG
>SBFR01000145.1 GCA_006227105.1 Bacteroidota bacterium | reverse complement strand
TTAAGGCCAATACAAGGAATTTCCACTTCAGTTGCCAACATCAACAAAGCAAAAGCATCACTTGAAAGAATAAACGAAGTTCTTGAAGCAGATGAGAAGATCATGGAAGTCGATCGTCCGGTATTACTCGACGATTTCAAATCTGCCGTCACCTATAAAAATGTTTCTTTCTGTTATAATGAAGAGCCAGTCTTAAAAAATATTGATCTGACGATCGAAAAGGGAAAGACACTGGCTATCGTTGGTGAGAGCGGCAGTGGAAAGTCAACGCTTGCGGATCTTTTACCCCGTTTTTATGATGTTACTTCTGGCACCATTCTTTTTGACAATACGGATATTAAAGAATGTTCTTTGAAAGACCTCCGAGACCATATTGGAATTGTAAGTCAGGAATCAATATTGTTCAACACAACCGTTAAAGAGAATATTGCTTTTGGAATGCCGAATGCATCTTTGGAAGACATCATCAAAGCGGCAAAAATAGCCAATGCACATGAGTTTATCTCTGATCTGGAAGCCGGATACGACACCAACATCGGTGAACGAGGAAACAAACTTTCAGGAGGTCAAAAACAAAGGATCAGCATTGCCAGAGCGATTTTGAAGAATCCTCCGATCCTAATTTTGGATGAAGCCACTTCAGCACTGGATACAGAAAGCGAAAAGCTGGTGCAGGAAGCCCTTGAAAATTTGATGAAAGAGAGAACTTCAATCATCATTGCTCATCGACTTAGTACAGTGAAAAATGCAGATGAGATCATTGTGCTTTCTAAAGGTGAGATCATTGAGCGAGGAAAACATGACGAGCTTCTTCAAAAGAAAGGCACCTACAATTATCTTTGTTCTCTTCAGGGAATCATTAGTTAAACTTCATGTAATCCTTCGGATCAACAGGATGCTGTTGGTACCACAACTCAAAGTGCAGGTGCGGTCCAGTTGAATTTTCCCCTGTATTACCGACGATCGCAATAGGATCATTCATAAACACCTTTGAACCCACCTTTTTCAATAGAGCTTTATTGTGTTTGTACACGGACAGATAACCATTGGAGTGTTCAATGATAATGACGTATCCATCTTTCTGCGTATAGGAAGCAAAAATCACGGTGCCGGACAAACATGCGATCACCGTTTTATCCTTCGGAGTAATGACGTCGATGCCAATGTGATTTACAAGGTCAAAATCCTGACTGATCACTCCTTTAACCGGCGACGAAAAGAAAGGAATGTTCGTCGATTTCTTTTTTGAATTATTGGTGCGCAAGTCATCCTTCACCTTACCGGAAAGCTCCTTTTCATTTTCTGTCGGTTCCGTCACGAGTGTTTTCGTATCAAGATTAGCGGTTTCAGGAACATCCTCTGATAAACTATCCTCAGGTACTTTTCCTTCAAGAATAGTGAATAATGACCTCATGTATTTCTCCTGAGCATCTATCTTAGCCTTGAGCTCTTCGATCTCCTTATATTGTTCCTGTAATTTAGAACGTTCGATCGATACGTCATCCTTCTTGAAATAATAGGAGAATGGCCCTTTTAAGACGAACAGCGCAGAAAGGGAACCTATAGCAAGGATCAATACAAGTAAAGCAGAATAAAACTGAGTTCTTGTCGCATTAAATGACCATAACACCCTGAAATTAACTGGGTCGGATGCTGAAATTTTTATCTTCTCTTTCAGTTTATCTGAAAGGTCCTTGAAACTGATCATGTACAAAGCTTATAAAAAACGAACTAATATCAAATAAATTCGTGAACAGTATGAATTATTAAGTGAAATGAACTTTCTGGTGTGTTTTTTGTGTTATAAATGACAACGGAAATCGTTAAATTTACGTCAATTAGGTAGTTTGAAGATACTTCTCCACATATTACTCCTTATTTCTTCTTTTGGTCTTCACGCCCAATTGATCACTAACACTGCACAATCACCTGCCGGTTTGGTACAAAATGTCTTGCTCGGTCCTGGGGTTACAGTTTCCAACATAATGTACAATGGAGCAGGTGGTTCAATCGGCTACTTTGATGGATCAGCAACCAATCTAGGGATTAATCAGGGAATTGTCATGACCACCGGTACTGTAAATAACACCGGAGCCGGTCCTCATGGACCAAACAACCAAGCAAATGCGGGAGTTGATAACGGCGCAGGTGGTTCTGTTCTGCTTTCAAATATCATTGGAGGCGCCACAACTTACAATGCAGCCATTCTTGAATTTGACTTTGTACCTTATTCGGATACCGTTAAATTCAGATATGTTTTTGGTTCAGAAGAATATCCTGAATTTGCTCCGCCGAACAATTCTAACTTTAACGATGTCTTCGGATTCTTTATTTCGGGACCGGGAATAAGCGGTTTTCAAAACATCGCTCAATTACCAGGTGGAGCAGGCGTGGTTTCGATCAATAATGTAAACCCGGTCACAAACAGTGCCTACTACATCAACAATGGTGACGGTTCTTCCGCTCCTCAGAATGGGAGCTCATTCTACATTCAGTATGATGGGTTTACAAAAGTTTTAACAGCTCAAGCAAAGGTGCAATGCGGACAAACGTATCATCTTGTGTTGGCTATAGCTGACGTTGGTGATGGTATTTATGATTCTGGAATATTCCTCGAAGCAAACAGTTTGTCTTCTGCTACTCCAGTTGATATTTCTTATGTATTATCTCAGAACACTGGAAATAATCCGAGTCTTATGGCGGAGGGATGTACTTCGGCAACCGTAACACTAGAAAGAAATAATAATCTTGGTTCACCATTGACTGTTCCGATCACTGTAACTGGAACTGCAACTGAAGGGGTCGATTATAGTAACATTCCATCTTCAGTCACATTTGCCGCAAACCAGAGTCAGATCCAATTCAGTTTTGATGCATTCTCTGATGCATTTGCTGAAGGAACCGAAACGCTTTCGATCGAATTCTTGCTTACCGATCCATGTGGAAATCAAACTCCGATCGTAATTAACCTGTCAATACAGGATGTACAACCTGTATCAGTTGGAATTAATAATCCAGGAATAATGTGTCCAGGAGATGAAGTTACTCTTACGGCTGAACCTCAGGGAGGAGCTTCACCATACACCTATGTGTGGAGTACAGGAGAAACGACACCGTCGATTACAGTAAGTCCAAACTCAACTCAGACCTATAGCGTGTCTGTTACTGACAATTGTCTGGGTCAAACTGCGAGCGCCTCAACAACAGTGACTGTTCCAGTACTTGATCCTTTAATATTAACAACATCCCCGGATATTACAGAAATCTGTCCGTATATCACTCAGACACTTACTTCAAGTGCTTCAGGTGGTGCTGGAAATTATACTTATCAATGGACGGCGAATGGTCAAAATCTTGGCATTTCCAATAACCTTACGGTTACGCCAAACACAACAACTGTCTACACCATAACTGCATTTGACCAATGTGGAAATTCAGTCACTGATAATATCACGTATACGATAACAAGTCCACCTCTTCTGTTAACAATGAGTCCGGGCGTTGAGATCTGTCCGGGAGATAGTGTTCTCATTAGTGTAACGGCTACGGGCGGCTACGGTCAGTATTATTACAACTGGCCGACATTAGGTGCAAACACTTCTCAAGTTTGGGTCCATCCAACTCAAACGACTAGTTACCCTGTGATCGTTTCAGATGAATGTCAAACCTTTACAGTTAATGGATCTACTACTGTTACTGTGGTAAGACCAAC
>SBFR01000067.1 GCA_006227105.1 Bacteroidota bacterium | reverse complement strand
GCAGGATCATTTCCAGCTAATTCCGGAGTTACTTGATCAGGCACCATGAAAGAAAGATTGGTTGAGTAAGGTACACCTACAAAAGCAGGAGGGAAATTTTCCAAAGTATCCGGCCAAACACCATATCCTGGTGCAATGGCTGTATCTGCCCAATTCGCAGAAGGATAGTCAGCCCCTGGTGTACATTGTGCACTTGCTGTGATGGCTGCACTTACCAAAGTAAACATAAGTAGTAGTTTTTTCATACAAATAGTTTTAACGATTTACCGCAAATGTAAGGAAAAAAATAGTTGATTATCCCCGTTTCTGGCAGGGTTCGAACAGCATAATGTTAATAGCAAACGGATTTTACTTAAATTGAAGTCATGAAAAAGATCTCCAGAAGAGCATTTCTTCCAATCGCCGGACTAGCGCCTTTATCAATCCCTCTGTTGTCTGTCGACAAGAAGGAGGAAGAAAAAGCGGAAATATTACCGGGGATTCTTCCCAATGTTCTTAAAAAAGGGGATATGGTCGGAGTCTGTGCACCAGCAGGATGTATTTCTGATCCATCTGAAGTAAAGGATTTTGCACAAGCGCTTCGTTCGATGGGTTTTAACGTCAGGCTGGGGAAGAATGTCTCTTTAAAGTATGGATACTTTTCTGCTCCTGATAAAGAAAGAGCAGAGGAGTTTATGGATCTGATTACAGATAAAGAGGTAAAAGCCATTTTTACGATTCGTGGAGGATGGGGTTGTGCAAGGATATTAGACTTGATCGACTTTAATGTGATCAGAGAAAACCCTAAGATCATCATGGGTTTCAGTGACATTACAACGTTGTTAAATGCCATCACTTCGAGAACCGGACTGGTTACATTACATGGTCCAGGAGGAAATTCTACTTGGAACAAACGCACACTGAATTATTTTGAAAGTGTGATTATGAAAGGTGAAAGAGTTTCGTTTTCCAATATTGAAAATGAGGATCAGAAAGTGATTGTTCACTCAGAAGGAAGAGCAAGTGGGCATCTGTTTGGGGGTAATCTGACCGTGATCACTTCATTGATAGGAAGTGGATATTTACCTGATTTCAGGGGGAAGATCTTATTCTTGGAAGATGTAAAAGAAGAACCCTATCGAATTGATCGTATGCTTACCCAGTTAAAACTCGCAGGAGTATTCAACAAGGTTGACGGAATCGCTCTCGGTGTGTTCAGGGACTGCGTTGCCGAGGAACCCAACCGTGCATTTACATTGGAAGAGGTTTTTGATCAGCACTTTAAGGATATTGGAATTCCGGTAATGTCTGGCTTACAATTCGGTCATGTGAAGACGAAATTTATTCTTCCGATCGGAGTTGAGGCTGAAATATCGACAAGCTCTAAAGTCATCCAAATGCTCGGGTCGGCAGCCTTAAAATAAAAAAGGCCATCCTAAGATGACCTTTTGCTCCTCCTGCTGGGCTCGAACCAGCGACCCTCTGATTAACAGTCAGATGCTCTAACCGACTGAGCTAAGGAGGAATGTTCTCGTTTCCGAAAAGCGAATGCAAATATATATAAAGAATTTTATCTGCACAGCGAATTGAAAAAAAAATCGATCAATTCCTCATTGACTAAAAGTCATCCTCATCAAGAGTAAAATCTTCTAATCCTGTGTCAAGTCCGTCATCATCCTCATCCTTATCCACCATATCGATACAGTTATCATCATCGCATTTGGCAGGACGAAGAATATTGGTTTTTGATACGTTAAGTCGGATTTCGGTTTTGATGAATCCATCCTCCTGCTGATAAGCTTTTGCGAATGGTGTGCCATGTAGCTCTACCAAAGCCCCCCTCTTTAAGAAATCCAGGATCCTTAGATTAGAACCTTCCTTTTTCCAGATGGTACAGTTGACCCAGGTCGTTTTGGTTTTTGAATCTCCACTGCGTTTGTCACGCCAGTTTTTATTGTGGGCTACGGGAAAATTGATTGCAATTACTCCGCGCTCCATGTTCTTTATTACCGCATCTTTTCCGATGTTCCCTATAAGTCTTGTTTCAAATACGGTTGCCATTGTACATGATTTTTAGTGAAAGTAATAAATCATGTGATAAATAGAAATTCTACTCGCTCAAATTAATGATATAAGCGTCTTTAAAACCGTTTTTCTTTACTTTTTCGAGATCCTTTCCCGCACTTTCTGAATCCGAATATGGCCCAATGGTGTATCTGTATTTGAATGCAGAGCTGGTATTGAGCTTCGTTCGTGTAACACCTAAACCTAGCTTTTTGAATTCAGGACTTTGCGTGTCGATGGCTTCTTTGGAAGACATGATCTGAATGTGGTATTTCCCTGTCGAGTTCGTTGTTGGCTTGGTAGTGGTTGTAGTTGAGGATGAAGAAGACGATGACGTACTCGTACTGGAAACCGGTTTCACAAATTTGATCCCAGGATGCTCATGGGTAATATGAGATCGGAACCCCCTGAATATTGCTGATGCAAGAATGTCTTGTCCGTAATCTGTATTTAAATAAACGGCTTCTTTTTCGTTAGTCAGAAAACCACATTCGACTAATACACTCGTCATCCGAGTATATTTCAGAACCTGCAGTGAGTGCGCTCGATCATCGCTGTCCTTTACTCCTCTGGATTTACGTCCGGCACGAGTAGAAAATTCCTTCTCGAATTCTTTAGCAAGATTCACTGAGCTTTTCGATTGCATGGAGTGAATGTGAGACTCCGTGCCATGCACCGTTTTACGTTCATTTGCATTACAGTGAATGGAAACAAAGTAATCTACACCCATCGAATTCGCTACGTTAACCCGATCATCCAGAGTTGGGAAAGAATCATCACTTCTGGTGTAGACCACCGTTACATTATTGAGATACTTCTGAAGATATGTGCCAAATTTTTTAGCGATGATCAGGTTGAGCTCTTTTTCCGGTTTGTGGTTCTTGTCCGAAGAAAGATGTCCAGGATCTGAACCGCCATGTCCTGGATCGATGACTATTGTAATCTTTTCTTTAGCTGGAGCAGGGACAAAGGATCCACCTAGGAAAAAAGAAGCAATAAGCAGATATGACCATTTCATGATACAAAAATAGATCATGTTCTTTCAGATTAACGATGTCAAAGAAACAGCTTACTAAGAACCAGTTGTTAATTATCATGAAGCAAAGGGCCTTTTAAAGATTTATGCATTTAAAAAGGTGAGCTAAACCTCGATTTTAACATGTTAATTGAATTAAGAGCACATTCCACTGAAACCCAATCAAATAAATTTTTTACCTACTTCCTTTTGATCACATTTGATTCAGAAACGGAATTAATAACACCTAAATAATCACAGTCATGAAAAGAAATGGATTAACAAAACTACTCTTCGTTGTCGGAATGGCAGCAGGGTTAGTCATCGCGGGATTTTATTCTTGTGAAAAACAGAGCATCGAACCTCAGATGAATAAAGCTGAGTCATACAAAACGATCGACATCAACAATTTTTTACCGCACCAGATAGATATATGCGGGGATTTCACCAAAAAGCGATTGATTCGAGATGATGACGGAAGAACGATTGGAGAGGTTCTGGTTTATAATGATTTGAAGCACATGTATGTTCTTCTTCATACCACACAAAACTTCTTTATAAAGAAAGCATACATGCATGCCGGAGAAAACACTCGTGATTTTCCAGTAACAGATCAGGGCGGATTAAAGTATTCAGATTTCAAATACGCAATTGGTGGATTGCCTTTTGCAGATGTCAGAAGATTTAAAATTCCACTGACAGAATTGAGCGGAAAATCATATTTCAGTGTAATGGCTGAAGTAAAAAAGAAGAGACTTGGCGCCATCGAAAATTCTTGGGTCGAAGGACGAGATTTTGGCACTGATGGAATGGTCTTCTTATATAATAGAAATGAATGTTTAGCAAGTCCTCCGATCATTAACCAGATCGCAGATAATGAGTAGCAAGTTTTAGGTTGGTTTACAAGGACACATGTCCACAGCGAGAGAGTGGCAACACTCTTTCGCTGTTTTAGGCAGGCAGGTCCTGTCTTAAATTGATGAAAATCATGTTTTTAACTGAAAGCGGTCATATTAATCCTCTTGCAATGAGGGTAAATTTATACTAGAAATTAAAACCGAGTACTATGAAAAAGAATGTAAGAATGTTGATCCTTTCAGCAGTGTTGCTGACGGGTGTTGTAGGGGTGACAATGTATTCTTGTGAAAAGGAAACAATTGTTCCCAATGCCAATACATTGGCAACTAAAACAATAGGAATTGATGGATATCTTCCGGATATTAAACAAATCTGTGGGAAGGTTCAAAACATAGATCTTGTTGACGCGAATCTTGGAAGGTCTGTAGGCAGGGCGTATGTCTATAACGACAAAAAGAACTTTTTCATTTTGTTGCACACGAATGAAGAGATCTACATGAAAACGGCATACCTGGACGCACAGACGAGCATCGAAGAAATTCCTCAAAGCGGTGGAGGGTTTATTATGAATGACTTCACCTACAACGTAGGGGACTTGCCAGCAACAAACATCAGAAGATTTAAAATTCCGATAAGTGAAGTTTTAGGGAAAGAGTATTTGGCATGTGCTGTGAAACTATACTCAAGAACAGATCCTTCAAGAAAAGGGTATGCCTGGGTGAAAGGCAAATCTGTTGGAAGCGGAATGGTCTTCAGATATAATATGCAGGAGTGCTTATCTGACAACTATGTGAGTGCTGATGAACTACCTGTAGAATAAATAACCGATATGAATTAAAACCAAAAGTTATGAAAAAGAACCTCAAAAGTATTTTAGCAATAGCTGCTGTTGCGACAGGAGTGATTGCAGTGAGCATGTATTCGTGTGAAAAAGAAAATATACAACCTAACGATTCTCTTGAAGAGCAAGTGGTAATGAAGGACATCAATACTGTTCTTCCGGACGCCATGAATCTTTGCGGGAAGATGACCAAAATTGCTCTGGTTGAAACAAAATCCGGAAATGATATTGGTTCGGCATATGTATATAATAACCGGGAATATTTATGGGTGGTGTTGAATACCAGAAAAGGATTTTACATGAAAACGGCTCATATGGAAATGGTTGAAAATGAAAAAGACCTTCCGACCGTATTACGCACTGGTGAGTTGAATTATAATAAATTCAAATACCTAATTGACGCTGAACCACCATCAAACATCAGAACGTTTAAAATACCAATGGACGAGGCTAAGGGCAAAAAGATCTACAGTATAATGGTAAAGACCAGAACTGACAGAGAGACGCGGTATACAACCGAAGCCTGGGTAGAGGGAAAGATCACCTTTAAAGGAGGTGGCCGAGCATTCAATCATGTCGTAGACAGATGTCGCCCGGATATAGAAGAACCTGAGTTCGAGCCAACGAATCCTCCAATTCAGCAGGAATCAGCAACTCAGGATGAGATAAGAAATAATAAAAAACCTAGGGTGAATTAACTCGAAAAACAGAACTGAGGGTCGCTTTCGCGACCCTCTTTATTTATGGAAGTAGTTGTAAACGATCAGTCCTTTTGATTTTCCAACAACAGCACTAAGATCTTCTAGAGTTGCATCTTTGATCTTGGAAACACTTTTAAATTTTCGCAAAAGGAGGCTTTTGGTAGCTTCTCCGACTCCGTTGATTGAATCCAATTCTGATACGACAGCACCCTTACTTCTTTTATTGCGATGGTGTGTGATCCCAAAGCGATGTGCTTCATTTCTCATATGCTGGATCACCTTCAAACTTTCTGATCGCTTATCGATGTATACTGGATATTGATCTCCAGGGAAATAGATCTCTTCGAGTTTTTTAGCAATTCCAACAACTGCCGTTTTGCCGCGAAGCGCTAATTTATCTATGGCATTCATTGCAGCACTCAATTGCCCTTTTCCACCATCAATAACGATGAGCTGAGGTAATTCATTCCCCTCAGCGATCATTCGGGAGTATCTGCGATAAACGACTTCCTCCATGGTAGCAAAATCATCAGGTCCCTCAACAGTTTTTACATTGAAGTGACGATAATCTTTCTTTGATGGCTTAGCATCTTTGAATACAACACATGCCGAAACCGCATTTGTTCCCTGAAAATTAGAATTATCAAAACATTCCATGTGTATGGGAAGGTCTTTTAATCGAAAATCTTTTTTTAATTGTTCGAGAATTCGCTCCGTATGCTTTTCAGGATTTTTGATCTTTTCCTGTTTTCTTTTCTCGAGGATGTAAAAACGGACGTTTCTCAGGGAAAGGTCCAGAAGCTCTTTTTTATCCCCTCTTTGTGGAACGTTGAATTGTAGATCCGAGAGGAAGAAATCTACAGGTTTTTCATCGGTAAGTATTTCCTTACTGCTGCTGTTATATCTTTCCCTTAATTCAGGAAGCACATATCCGAGAATGTCACTTCTGGTTTCGTCAAGTTTCTTTTTGACTTCTGTCGTGTAGGCGTGAACAATGGCACCGTTATGAATGGATAAATAATTAATGAAGGCAGATTCTTTTTCTTCGATCATGGTGATTACATCTACTTGATGTATTCTCGGGGAAACAACCGTCGATTTTGCCTGATAACGTTCAAGTGCCTGAATTCTTTCTTTAGAGAGCTGCGCCTCTTCGTATAAGAAAAGTGCGGCCTGTTCTTTCATTTGATGCCTTAAGACCTTAAGAACACCTGAAATGTTTCCCTTCAAAAGATCTTCGATCTGAGAGATCATCTTTAAGTAGGAGTCTTCCTTTTGCTTACCAACACAAGGCGCCTTGCAATTTCCAAGATGATACTCCAGACAGACTTTAAATTTGCCCTGCTGTATTTTTTCTTCTGAAAGATCTAGCGCACAAGTGCGCAATGGATAGAGCTCACGGATAAGGTCTAGTAAAGTATTCATCACCCTTACGCTTCCATAAGGACCATAGTATTTAGACCCGTCACGGATGAGCTGTCGGGTAGAAAACACTCTTGGAAATCGCTCCTTTTTAATACAGATCCATGGATAGGTTTTATCATCCTTTAACTGGATATTGTACTTGGGTTGATATTTCTTGATGAGGTTATTCTCAAGAAGGAGAGCGTCTAACTCGGTCCCAACGACAACATATTCCAGGTTGGCGATGCGCTTAACCAAAAGTATGGTCTTCCCGTTATCATGTTGCTTGGCAAAATAAGATGTAACCCGTTTTTTCAGATTTTTTGCCTTCCCGACATAGATGATCTGACCGTTGGAATCAAAAAATTGATAAACACCAGGTTTCTCTGGGAGTAATCGAACTTTATCCTTTAGTTGTTCCTTGTCGACAGACATGAAACAAAGCTACAAAGAATTAGTTCCTAGTTTGAAATGATATCGTAAAGCTCGCTAAGATTAGGAGAAATGATTACTTCAATTCTTCTGTTCTTTGCCTTATTGGCTGGGTCTACAGGATGGAATTCAGAGCGACCCGCGGCCATGATCTGAGACGGATTCATTTTAGAACTGTTCAGCATGATTTCAATAACCGAAGTCGAACGAAGGACTGAAAGTTCCCAGTTGTTTTTAGGAGACGAGGCACTGTTCAATTTGTCTGTATCAGTGTGTCCTTCTACAATGATTTCCAGTTCTTTTTCATTTTCAAGCACTTTAGCAAGCTCGATAAGGGCATTTTTACCCTGAGGTTCAACAACTGTACTTCCTGAAGCAAATAGTAGTTTAGCCTCCATACTCACATAGATCTTTCCGTTTTTATAAACCACGGATAATCCCTGGTTTTCAAATCCCTTTAACGCATTGGCCACTCTGGTCTTCAACTGTTGAGCCGCTTCGTCTTTACGGCGGATCATTTCTTCAAGCTCATTCACCCGTTGTTCTCTCTCTGCAAGAAGAGCCTGTTTTGCTTTGAGTTCATTTTCAAGCTGCATCAGGGCCTCTTCCTTTCGTTGCAATTCCAGACTTTTTGCCTCGAGTTCAGCCTGAAGTGTCGCGGTTTCTTTAGCGCCCGCCAATCGAAGCTTATCAAATGCTCTCTCCATCGCTTCCAGCTGAATAGATTGCTTATCGTACTCTGTTTCGAGTAAACGGTATTTGTTTCCAAGATCAGAGGTATCTTTCTTTAGCGCAGAAGCTTCCTTACTCGCAACGTCAAACTTAGTTTGCAGGTCTTTTGCCTTGCCTTCATTGGTCAAAGCACTGTTTTTATATTTTTCAAGCTCTTCACTGCACTGTTTTTCCTTTTCCAACAATTCCTGATATTTTTTAGCAGGAACACATGCTGTAAATGTCAGCACTAAAGAAACGATAGATAAATACCTCAACATAAGTTTATTTTTTACAAATATCACTATAGTCGCGGCTGCTCTAAAGTTGACCTGATGGAATTATAAACATTGCGTTTTGGATAAACCTAGAATAATGGACAGCTGTAGGTGCTTTTGTTTTCTGGTCGGCAAGTTGTGAAGCTGAGTGATAACTCATGAGTATTGCTTCCACCCTTTCTTAAATAAGAAGTGGTGATGTCGAATGAATAATTTAACGTAAACCGCTCTTTCAACTTTAATCCAGCATGCAGAATGATTGCATCCTGATTACGATAGGCAACGCCCGTTATGAATACGTTTTTAAAATCAACCATTGCCTGAAGATCCAGCGCAAAAGGTCCTCTTGGAGGAAATTTTAATAAAAATGCCGGAAGTATGCTAACCTTCTCATTCACCTTGATCCTTGTCCCACCATTCATGGATGGATGAAATCTGAATCTGGAATCATTTCCAGGATCTGGCCAACCGTAAGGAATCAATTGATCCAATATGAGCCCCACGTAATAATTTTCACTGTTCCACCACGCGCCGAAGGACGCATCAGGAGCAATAAATGAAGCTTCTTTCATAATCTCAGGATCCGGATTTAATGTAGTCGCATTGGTTGGATCGAAGCCGAACTGAACTACTCCACCATAAATTCCGAGTGATAAGCGGTTGTCTCTGTTGAAATTGAAATGACCGGCATAGGCAAGATTGATCTTCGTTGTGCTGAAGTCACCGATCCGATCCGTTATGAATCGCAAACCGAAACCATGCCTGGCGCTTAAGTATTGCTTTCTTTTAGAAGCAAGCGCAGTGCTCATTGTAAAAAAACCGGACTTTGGTGCACCAGGGAAGCCCATCCATTGCATGCGGTAAAGTGCATGAACATCAAGACAATTTTTTATACCTGCATGTGCCGGATTCAAAGCGAATTGATGAAAAGACCATTGCGAATACTGCGGAAGCTGTTGCGATAAACCAGAATTATGGATTATGAAGGAGATGAACAGTATGGTTATTAGTCTCTTCATCGTATTAGATTAAGATAACCATTGAATTCTTGTTTTTCTTCATCTCGCAATTGAATGACATAATAATATACCCCCTCACTTGCTTTGCCATTTCTAATTGTTCCGTTCCATGCCTTTTCTTTCGAATAGCCGGAAGTAGAAAAAACTTCCTGTCCCCATCGATCGTAGATCTTGATCTGATTGTTTGGATAATTCTCGATACCACGAATTACCCAGGAATCGTTGCTGCCATCCTCGTTAGGAGAAAATGTGTTTGGGATTTCCAAAGACTCATCCAGGTTTACCGTGACTTCATCACTCAATGTGCAACCATTTTCAGTGGCAGTTAAGGTATAAGTGCTTGTTTGAAATGGGGTCACAAATGGAGTTAGAGAAAAAGGGTCACTTACAGATGCAGATGGATACCATTGAAACACGGGGGCAGTAGTGTTTCCAGCTAATTGAACAGTTTCACCGGAAGAAGAAAAAATGTCATAACCGGCATCGACAAGAAACGAGTACACACTAAACGGAATAGTTTGATCCGAAACCGTAACAGGGCACAATGAATAACAGGAGTTGCTTACCGAAACGATGTCACCGTCTTGTAGCGAAGTGGTTTGAAAGATAGGGTCTGATGTTAAAGCGACAAGCAGTCCGTTCACAAACCACGAATACTGGCCCGAATCTGGACATGATGAAAGAGCAGCACTGAAAGTCACCTGATCATAAAGACAAATGGATGTGGTTGGGGTAGTAATGGCGACAGTAGGAGGAACCTGATCTACTCCGGTTCCACTTATCGAGATGTCAAAGGTGCATTCCGCAGGAGATGAAACTCCCTGGGTTCCGCTAATAACGATATAATAAGTTGTATTAGCAGGAAGAGAGGTAGCGACGAGTGAAAAGTTACTATTTACAGAGCTAACACAGTTTCCAATAGG
>SBFR01000166.1 GCA_006227105.1 Bacteroidota bacterium | reverse complement strand
AATTATCAGTTATTTCCAACGACTGATAGTTTGACTGAAATAGAGAAGGGTTTATTAGAAAAAGCCCTTAGTGCATGTGGTGACGCATACGCTCCTTATAGTAAGTTCAAAGTAGGGGCGAGTGTTTTATTGGGGAACGGACAGATCATAACCGGAAGTAATCAGGAGAATATCGCTTATCCATCAGGATTGTGCGCCGAAAGAGTGGCGTTGTTCCATTGTGGAAGTAATTACCCGAATGAGACTGTAGAAGTTTTATGTATAGTGGCTAAAGGAGATCTTCTTCCGGTTGATCGACTATTAAGTCCTTGTGGAGGATGTAGACAAGTGATGGTGGAAGTGGAGGAACGTCAAAAACAACCATTTAAAGTGATCATCGTTAGTCAGGATGGAAGAGTATTGATCTTTGAAAGTGCAAAGGATCTTTTGCCTTTCGTATTTGGTTCATTATGAGTTTGATTTTTCAGAAAAACTGGTTTTGGTTCTTGCTTGGTGTGATCATGTACATCAACACTCTTGGGCATGATTATGTGGTTGATGACCTTATTGTGGCTACCAAGAATAGTTTAACTGAAAAAGGAATTAGTGGGATTCCAGAAATCTTCTCACACAGTTATTTATATGGTTATGATGGTCGGGAAGATGAATCCTATCGACCATTGGTCTTGACAACGTTTGCTATTGAGCGTTCCTTGTTTGGATTAAATTCATCAGCTTCACACTTCGTCCAAATTTTATTGTACGGTTTAACCGTAATGGCTCTGTATAAGATGCTAAAGCTCTTATTTGAAAATCGTTCAGGCTATTTCACGGAGTGGATCGTTCTTTTGTTTGCCATTCACCCATTGCATTCTGAGGTCGTTTCGAATGTCAAAAGTAGGGATGAGATATTGGCAGCATTGTTTTTGTTTGTGTCGTTATGGTATTTTTTGAGATGGATCAATGATTCGAAGAGTATAAAATACATCTTACTTGCCGGAGCTACCTTTTTTGTTGCTGCTCTTTCAAAAGAATCGGTTATACCAGCATTTATTCTATTTCCGGTCATCTACCACTTGAAGAATGGTTTCTACTTCTTAGGGATGGCTATTTCATCACTGGTATCTGGTGTGCCATTAATGATCTACTTGTTAATCAGATCCCAAGTTCTTTCAGATGTTTTGATCGCAGATCCGATCGATCCAGTAGCTAATTCATTGGTGATGTACGATGGGTTTGATAGATTCCTGGTCAATTCTTCGATCTTCTCAAAATACATTCAGCTTTGTTTGTTTCCAGTTCAAATGAGCTGGGATTATTCTTTATCTACGTTTACCCTGGAGGGAACAGGAGTTTCAGGATGGATAGGAGTAGTTTTACTTATTTCTGTAATGGCAGCAATGGTGTTTGGAACATTGTTTAGGAAGGAATGGGGAATAGGTGCTGTTTTATTTGGGGCAACCTTCATAGCTACATCAAATTTTTTCTTTTTGATCAATTGTCCTTTGGGTGAACGATTCATGTTTTTGCCGTTGTTGGGAATAATCATCCTCATCGTATGTACATTAAGTTGGGTCGGTGATAAATTGAACAAGCCTGTTCTTTTGGTTAGTATAATTGGCCTTTCGGCTTATTACATTCCAAGAACTTTTATCCGAAACATGGATTGGAAGAATAATTTATCCATCTATGAATCCGGAGTCGCAGTTTGTCCTGGATCCATCAAGACCAATTTCAATCTTGGTACAGAGTATTTGGAGCAAGGAAATAAAGCTGTCGTTAAGGATGTTTGGTTTGATAAGGCGATTGAAAGCTATCAAAAGTGTCTGCAGATCTACGATTCATATTCAAATGTTTATGAAAACCTTGCTTTCGTGTATGGTGAAAAAGCGAAAATTGCTCAAACGAAAGAGGATAAATTGAATTATTTGAGTCGTGCAAATGACCTCCTGGGAATAGCTATTGATTCTCTTGGTCTTACAAAACGAACATTATTCAATAATCGTTATTACACACTGGATGAATTGATAAAACTTGAAGAGAATTCAGAAAATAAGGCAGTCTATTTGAGTATAATGGCCAAAACAGCGGCTAAAGTAGAGGATTTGACAAAGGATGATTTACATCGTTTGATCTATGCAAATTATGAGTTGAAAAAGGATGATGAAGTCGTGCGGTTAATTAAGGACTTCGGGCTTCAATTCAAAGAGCTTAGTGCAGTATATCTTGAATTTTCTAAAAAGTACTTTGAACGAAGTGAAGTCGAAAAAGCCATTACAATTATGTCGATCTATTGTAGTTTGAATCCTGAGGACATTAGCTCAAGATCTAATCTTGCTATGTTGCATGAAATGACCGGGGATTTGGATAAGGCAATAGTGATGTACGAGGATATTTTAAAGCAATACCCGGATCAACTTCACACACTTGAACTTTATAACAATCTAAAGGTCAGGATGAATAAGTAAGACACCAAGAGTAAGGGAGAAATTGAATACCTGAAAAGGATATTTTTCTATATTTGTCAGTTGAAAATTAAACAAGGTAAAAATGGCGGTGAAATCGGCGAGCAAACCTTCAAAAACGACCAGAAAAGAAGCTTCTGCTTCCAAGTCGAAATTCAGTAAGGATACTTACATCAAATGGTATAAAGACATGTCTTTGATCAGAAGATTTGAAGAAAGAACTGGTCAATTATACATACAACAAAAATTTGGTGGTTTTTGCCACTTGTACATTGGACAAGAAGCAATAGCAGTTGGTACAGCAAGTGCTTGTCGTAAGGGCGATAAACACATGACAGCTTATCGTGACCATGCACATCCCATCGCACTTGGTACTGATCCAAGAATTCTGATGGCAGAATTATTCGGAAGAATTACCGGTTGTTCTAAAGGAAAAGGAGGGTCAATGCACTTCTTTGATAAGAACGTTAACTTCATGGGAGGTCACGGGATTGTTGGTGCTCAGATCGGAATGGGAGCGGGAGTTGGATTTGCTGAAAAATACAATGGAACCGACAATGTTGCTTTTGTATCTATGGGTGATGGTGCCGTGCGTCAGGGAATGTTGCATGAGACTTTTAATATGGCTATGAACTGGAAATTACCGGTTGTATTCATTATTGAGAATAATAATTATGCAATGGGTACCTCAGTTGAACGTACTACGAATGTTACAGATCTAACGAAGATCGGTCTATCATACGAAATGCCATCCAGAGCTGTAAATGGTATGCGTCCTGAAGATGTTCATGATGCAATTGAAGAAGCAGCAGATAGAGCTCGTAGAGGAGATGGACCAACATTATTGGATATTAGAACTTATCGTTATAAAGGACACTCGATGTCTGATCCTCAGAAATACAGAACCAAAGAAGAAGTGAATGAATGGATCGAAAAAGATCCGATCACTCATTGTTTGGAAATGATCCAGAAAAATAAGTGGATGACCGAAAAGGAGATCGAAGAGATGAATGAGTGGGTGAAGAATGAAGTAGAAGAATCGATTGTTTTTGCTGAGAATTCTCCATATCCAGAAGCGGAAGAACTTTACAAAGATGTTTATGTACAGGAAGATTACCCGTACATCGTAGAATATTAATTGATAGATATTACAGTTGACAATGGCTGAAGTAATTTACATGCCCAAGCTTAGCGACACCATGACCGAAGGTGTCGTTGCAGAATGGACGAAGAAGATTGGAGATAAAGTAAGTTCAGGAGAAGTACTTGCTGAAATTGAAACTGATAAGGCAACGATGGAATTCGAATCATTTTATGATGGAGTTCTATTGTATATAGGAGTAGAAAAAGGAAAAGCTGCACCTGTAAATTCTGTTTTAGCCATTATTGGTAAAGAAGGAGAAGATGTAAGTGCACTGATCAGTTCAGCTCCTGCAGCAGAAACTAAAGCTGAACCAGCTCCTAAACAAGAAGAAAAAACGGTTGCTCCTGAGCCGGCACCTGCAGAAACAAAGGTTGCTGCTGTAACAACTGCTGCGGCACCGGTGGCTGCACCAGCTCCAGTAGCTCAAAATAACGGAAGAGTATTTGCAAGTCCACTTGCGAAAAAACTTGCTGAAGAAAAAGGTATTGACATTCATGCTGTAGCTGGAACAGGTGAAGGCGGAAGAATTGTCAAAAGAGATGTAGATCATTTTGTCCCTTATACACCTGCTTCTGGAGCTTCTACCATGATTCCTTCAGTTCCTGCTGGAACAGAATCTTTTGTAGACGAGCCTGTTTCTCAGATGAGAAAGACCATCGCAAGAAGATTGGCGGAAAGCAAGTTTACTGCACCACATTTTTATTTGACTCTTGATATTGACATGGATGCTGCTATTGAAGCGAGAAAGTCAATTAATTCGAATGGAGTTAAGATCTCATTCAATGACTTTGTGGTCAAAGCCGTGGCTCTTTCTTTGAAAAAGCACCCTGCGATCAATAGCTCTTGGTATGGAGATTATATCAGAAGAAATCATCACGTACATATTGGTGTGGCTGTGGCTGTTGATGAGGGGCTTTTAGTTCCTGTAATCCGCTTTGCTGATTCAAAAGGATTGTCTACAATTTCAGAAGAAGTTAGAGAATACGCTAAGAAAGCAAAAGATAAAAAGCTTCAACCATCGGATTGGGAGGGTAATACCTTCACAATTTCTAATCTTGGAATGTTTGGTATAGAAGAGTTTACAGCTATTGTAAACCCACCTGACAGTTGTATTCTTGCAGTAGGAGGGATTAAAGAAGTTCCTGTTGTGAAGAATGGACAAGTTGTACCCGGGAATGTTATGAAAGTGACTCTTTCTTGTGATCACAGAGTGGTTGATGGTGCTTCTGGTGCTGCATTTTTGCAGACATTCAAAAATTTCATGGAGAATCCGGTGAACATGTTATTATAATTATTAGGTTAGCGATACTTAAACTATTGCTTACTTATGATTATTGCTCGTTCTATTAGAACGCTGTGCTTTATTGCACTTCTGTTCTCTGTTAAAAACGCAGTTTTATCTCAATCGATTGTCAGAGTAAAGGTCGTCTCAGTTCAGACCTTAAATAATGCTGACTGTGATGCGGATATTCTATTTATTACGAATAACTCTGACTTTGTCTGGGAATTTACTGCGACTGATAACACCTTAGGGTATACCAACAATAACCCGGCTTTATTTGGTGTATTCGATTTTAATTATGCCAATTTCAATGGTAATAATGGTCCATACACAATTGCTACACCGAATGGTGGGTTCTCGCCATCTAACGGTCTTTTCTTTGATCATCAATATATCTGTCCTTCAGATGTTCCGACGGTGATCAATTTAGCTTGGGAAGCCTATGAGAATGATGATGCAGGGAACTATGATATCCTAGGTCTTACGGATGGTGAGACCGGAATTCAAAATGTCACAATGCCTGTTCCCGGAGCACCTGGAACACTGAATTACTCATTTAGTGCAAGTGGTTCTGGAGGAGGATGTAATCAAACCTATGTGATCAATCTCCAAGTTGAACGAGTTGATTTCGGTACTTCGGTGATCATTATGGCGGATGATATCTGTGATGCTAACCTGATCAATATCAACACGACTTACCAAACTGCCATATGCGCAAGTAATACACTTGAGACAAATGAGCCGAGAGGCGGAGATGTTGCGGTTAACAACTCTTCTGCTTGGTTTAAATTTGTTGCACCTGCCAGTGGATCAGTTGAGATCACAACGGATCTTGCAGGGACAGAGATCGGAACTTACATTGAAATCTATCATGCTGCAGATGGTGGCAATTGCGGAACAGGAATTCAACCGATCACAGGTTTGCTGATCAAGGATAAGTTCGATTACTTATCTCATATTGAATATTCCGACGGAATTGATCTTTTAGGAGTTGATCCAGAAGCACAGATCTCTTTAAATGCTTGCGATCCTCTTCCATTGATCAGTTATCAAAAATTGATCGCAGGTGAGACTTATTATGTTCAGGTAACTGGGGATGATCCAAACGATGCAGGAATTGTTGAAGTTCGAGTGAATGATCTTGGGGGAGGTCCTGCTGCCGATGCTGAAGATATTCCTTGTCTTTCATCTTCTGTTCCCTACGGAGTGGTGCCGGTTTCTAATCAGACAGGAAACCCGGCATCAGTTACTATTGATTTTGGATGTGCATACGATGGAGGAGATGATTTTGCAGAAACTGGATCAGCTCATACCAACAACAACCCGAATAACTATCACGCATACGACTATGATCATAATGCTGAAAATAATGCTACTGTAAACGAAAGTGTTTGGTTCAACTTCGTCGCTCCAAATAATGGTCGTATGGTGATTGAAACGGATTATGACGATGTCATCTATGGTGAGAACAATGCCTTGTTTGCATATGACGTTCGATTTTCTCCTGGAATTCCTTCTGATTACTCTTGCGCAAATCTTGAGTTTATGGATGCGGATGACGGAGGTGCAAATAACTTCTTAGGTGGTGACCCTAGTGCTGTGATTTCTGCTCGATGTCTAGAGCCAGGATATAAATATTTTGGAATGATGGATCCATCGGATGCATTGACTCCATTGAGCTCTCAGGAGATCAGTTCATGGATCTACGATCCATCGGTTTCAGATCCGTCATTAAATCCTCCTGGAAATGACATTCTTTGTCTTGCATTTGCGGATCCGCTATATGAAATCCCTGTGACTCCTGCAGGTGCTAATCCAAATTTCCAGGCAGTTGCCGGAACGAACATCCTTGCTTGTAGAGAATACCTTGCGGGTGAACCTGCATCTGCTGCTTTATCAGGAGACAGAGCTGATCAAACGGTTTGGCATTACTTCGTTGCACCTCCGTCAGGTGCAGTTGAAATGAACCTAAGAGCATATATAGGGCTAGATACACTTCGATATGCGATCTACACATTTTTAAATGGGACGGATTGTTACGGAGGTCTTCAACCAGCAACTTTTACGGAAGACGGAACAAGAAATACACCTCTGATCACACCAATGCTACAAGGATCGGCTGGATTTGAGGGAACTCAGGAATCTCTTTGCTGCCTTACTCCTGGAGCGCTTTATGCGGTTCAGTTAGACGGAGGTTCACCTGGAGATGAAGGACAGTATATCATTGAGTATATTAGAGAAGTGGAGAGTGATGCAGGTGATATTGAACTGGAATTGATCGCTGCAGCAGAAACGATTACAGTTACCAGTGGAGATACGGCGTTTGTATGTTGGGGGGAGACCGTGGATCCTAATATCATGTTGAATGGAATAGGAGAGTCTACAATGAGTATTCCTTCGTGCTTGACTCTTGGTTATGTAATTCATCAGACAAATCCAGTTCCGGATCCTGTTTCTGGAAGTGGTTTCACGTTTATTGATTCACTTCAATCTGACAATGGGGTATTTTTAAATGATACTGATGGGTCAGGAACATTTGGAAATCCTTTGTTCAATCAGATCTATTATGTTTCTCCAATGGCCGACGAGCCTGCAAACTGGGGAGATCTTACGTGTAACTCATCTACCGTTGAAAATGGAGTTCCCATTGTGTTCTTGCAACCTGTAGTTCCTGTTTCCAATTACAACAATGCGCTCTGTGAAATTACATTTACAGCAAATGGTGGATTAGCAACCTTCTACGGGTCTAACTTCTCTTACACAATTGCAGATGGTTCAATGAATCTTGTAGAAACCGGAGTATTTAGTGCAGGGGTAAATGTTGTGTTTGCAGTACCTTCTGCAGATGTGTTCACGATCTCGGTGAATGACGGTGCTTGTCCTTATGTCTTCACTGTTGATGCAACGGCTTGTTCGAATCCTTGTATCGTTGCTCCGAACTTGAACTTCGTGAATGCATCCATTTGTAATGGACAATCTATCATCTTGGAAGGCGCGAATCAGACGACTGCAGGACTATATACAGATGTATTCATTGGAGCAAACGGATGTGATAGTACGGTGTACACAACGTTAACAGTACTTGAACCATCATTCTTCGCACAAGAATTCACGATTTGTGAAGGTGCTTCAATAACAGTAGGAAGTAATGTCTACAGTGCTTCTGGGGTATACACAGATGTGTTTGTAGCAGCAAATGGATGCGACAGTACTGTTACCACGACATTATTTATAACATCGACTCTAACGTCAAATACGAGTGCTACGATCTGCGAAGGCGACAGTTACTCTTTCGGATCAAATACATATAATACGTCAGGAACATACGTTGACAATTTAATATCTGTCGATGGGTGTGATTCAATTGCGACACTATTCTTAACAGTACTTCCTGTTGAGAATGGGTCATATGCGATGACGATCTGTGCCGGTCAGACATATTCATTCGATGGAAATACACTTTCTGCGTCTGGGACTTATCAGCAAACAATAACTGCAGCAAATGGTTGCGATTCGATTGTAACACTTTATTTAACTGTATTGCCTGAATTGACGGGGTCTACATCTGCAACCATATGTAGTGGTCAGACTTATTCGTTCAATGGACAAACATTAAGTAGTGCAGGTACATATACTGCGAATCTAACCAATGCGAATGGTTGTGATTCTACCGTTACATTGTACTTGTTTGTTGATGACGCTGTAGAAACGTTCCAGGAAGTTACGATAGGCATAGGGGATAGCTATGTATTCGGCACTCAGACATTATCTGATCCTGGCAACTACTCGGAAGTCTTTACCACATCAGCTGGTTGTGATTCTATAGTCTACTTGACGTTAAACGTTTCTGACTTCCTGATATCGAACATGGTTACGCCAAATGACGATGGACAAAATGATACATGGAAAATATCTAACGTAAGTATCATCAGTGGTTGTGATGTAATGATTTATAACAGATGGGGTCAGCCAGTGTATTCAACCAATGATTATCAGAATGATTGGAATGGTACTAAGGACGGGGAACCACTTCCTGACGGGGTTTATTACTATTCGATCAAATGTTCGGATACTGAATACACCGGAGAAATTAATTTATTCAGATTTAAAAAATAAGCGCCATGAGAATACAAATGAAATATATATTGTGTAGCGCTGTCTTAGGGATATTGACGCATATTTCTGCGCAACAGACACCTCAAAGTAATTTATATAATTACAATAGATTTTCCTTTAACCCAGCATATGCAGGAGTGAATGGTTGTACCGAGGTTTATTTTTCACATCTCAATCAGTGGGTGAGAGTGACAGGTGCGCCAACAACTAGTTTTCTTAGTGCAAATACTGCATTTAAAAATGTATGGGGAGCTGGAGGAAGTGTGTTGATCGATAAGCTTGGAATGCTTCAGCAAGTGGCTGCTTCAGGTTCTCTTTCATATGGCTTGCCTTTGCCAGAACCGCATCGACTTAGAATTGGATTAACGGCTGGTTACTATCAGTTCAGAGTGAATCCTGAAGGAGCTGTTGTACTTGATGGTGCAGATGTGATCGTGAATGGAGGTACTCAATCTTCATCCAGCATCAATTCAGAATTGGGAATTATGTATCAATATAAAGGATTGGAAGTCTCAGCCTCCTCAAAGCAGGTTTTGCAATCTTTTTCCAATTTTGGGTACACTGGACTTGACGGATACGGATTGAGAAGGCATTTGATTGGTTATTTGGCTTACACACAACGAATCAATGATAAATTCTCGATTAAGCCTTCATTAATGTACAAGGGTATCGATAACGTTGGTCAATTGGATGTCAATGCAGATGTGAACTACAAGAATTTATTTCAGTTTGGTTTAGGGTATAGAACTGGTGTCGGGGTAATTGGTAGAGCAGGATTGAATATAAGAGACCTATTCTTCCTTGGTTATGCGTATGAAATTCCGATGAAGAATATCGCATCTTACGGGGCTGGTTCACATGAGGTGATTTTAGGATTGAAACTTTGTAGAAAGCCAAAAGATGATCCTCGAGACACAATGAGTGTGGTTAATGTTACTCCAAAAATTGACACAGTTATTCAGGTGCAGTACATTACAGATACGCTTGTTGTAGAAAAGATCGACACTGTGTTTATTGATAGAGGAGAGCCGGTTCAAAGGATTAGTGATGCTGAAGCGGAAAGAGTTCTTGATCTTGCTTCCAGAAAGCTAGAGTTTGAACATGATAAGGCAATCATCTTGAGAAAATCTTATGGTGAGCTGGAGTCATTGACAAATATGCTCTTGATCAGGGAAGATCTGAAGATCAAATTAGAGGGACATACTGATAATAATGGTAGTGAAGAATATAACATGGAACTATCTAAGAATCGTGTTCAAGCGGTTAAAGACTTGTTAGTCTCTAATGGTGTAGCGCCTGAACGAATAGAGATCTATTATTTCGGGGAATCCAAGCCTAT
>SBFR01000124.1 GCA_006227105.1 Bacteroidota bacterium | reverse complement strand
GGATACTGATCGATCGCAAGATCTTTAAAGCTTTCAGTCTCACCATTTGGCCAAGGTCTTCTTGAAGTAAAATAAAGGGCTGAACCGTCCAATGATACAACAGGACTATATTCAGGGAAGTTCGTGTTAACCGTTTTTCCGATGTTCTTTAGGCGAACATTAATAGGTGAGGCCATTAATTGTTTTGCCAGATCACATTGTTTGATCTTTAGTTGAGCCTTAGGTATTAATTCCGATTTTTTCTTCGTGGCATCAAGGAATTTCTGATAATTTTCCTTTGCAAGATCAATATTCTCATCGTAATGGTAACATTGAGCGAGGTGATAATAAGCGTCGGTTGGAGCACTTTTCTCTTTCGCTGAATACATATCATAATTTGGATCAATGTCAGTTGTCGCTACAATGAAATAGGGGATGGCCTTTACGTAATTCCCGGTAAGGCTTAAAATCATAAATCCCTTTCGGTAATTGTAATTTGCACTGGAAGGATTCATTTGAAGCAAACGATCGGTCAAAATATCCGCGTAAAAAATAAAACCATCCTGTGTCATGCGGGATGCTTCCGTAACAATCTCTTGTTCCGATTTGGTTCTGGCAAATTCTCTGATTTCTGATTCAGTCGGTTGAGCAAAACTAAATGTTGTTGCAACCATCATCAGTAGTAGAATCTTGTTCTTCTTATGCATTAGCATTGATTTTTCAAGTTGTAGTAGAGTACGAGATGTTTTCTTAAAGGTTTCAAACCAATTAAAAATAACAAAAAAGTCCGGCTGTAACCGGACTTCATATTGTAATAGGATTTAATTATTTCGTATTCTCAACGATTCGGAATTCAGTTCTTCTGTTTTCCTGATGTTGCTCTTCGGAACATGGAGTTACAACTTTACCTTCACATTCACATTCATTGACAAGCTTTGATTCTCCGTATCCTTTTCCATAAATTCTCTCTGGATTTGAAATACGCTTTCTGATATATTCAGCCGAAGACTTGGCACGTCTGTCAGATAATGACATGTTGTACGCTTTCGATGCACGACAATCGGTGTGAGACCCAAGTTCGATTTTGATCTCAGGATTGTCATTCATGATCTGAACGATCTTGTTCAATTCTATTTCAGCGTCAGGTCGAATATTTGACTTATCCAAATCAAAATAGATAGGATTAAGCTTCAGAACTTTAGCAAGGTCGATTCCAACCTCTGGTTTTTCCAGAACATATGCCAAATGGATATTTGTTTCTTCTCCTAAAACTGTTTGCCATTGGAAGTTTTGTGTTAAGAAATTTAATTTGGACACTTTTACTGTGTAATCCATTTTATCCCCATAACGTTTACCCTCCATTAGCTCAGACAAAAAGAATCCTTTGTCATCCGTTGTCAGGCGCTCAACTGTGATTCCTGAAGCATTATCAATAAATTCGACTGTTGCATCCTTTAACATTTCCATTGTCTTTGCATCTGCAACCGTTCCATCAAGAGTGTAAGTAAGTAATGGTACAATACGATTTCTGTCGATGTCAAGCATTACTTCCTTTAAGATCTCCTCATAACCAGCATTACATTTGGTAGAGAATGACTCACTGTAAACTGAACTGGATGTGGAATCAACGTAGAAGCTGATACTATATTCACGGCAAGGCTGTAAGCTATTAATGAATTTTCCATCTCTAATTCTAGGGTACATTGAAAGCACAGTATTGTCTTCGCAATTCTTACACTTCAATTCCATTCTAACACTTTCAGGGATAGGGCTACCATCGGAAGTATAAATTCTTCCCTTTAATACGGCAGCATTCTTGATGCCCATATAATCATTGTGGATCTGATAGATGTCTTTTTCTCCAAAACCTTTCTTTCTGAAAGAAGTCAAGTATCCTGTAAGTCCGTCAGCAGTGGTCGTATAGAATACATCATCACCAGTACTATTAATAGGGTAACCTAAGTTGATGGGAGTAGACCATACGTCTTTATCATCTCTTACTGAAACGAAAATGTCGAAATCTCCCATGGACGTCTTGCCGTTAGAAGAGAAATAAAGGGTTTTGTTATCCACGGCGATGAATGGACAATCTTCATCTTCTGCTGTGTTGATCGTTGGACCAAGATTGATAGGGTCAGACCATTGGCCATTTGGCAATTTAACGACTCTATAAATGTCTCTTTTTCCGAATCCACCTGGACGATCAGAAGTAAAATACATTTGTTGTCCGTCAGGAGTAACTGTACAATGAGTTTCCCAATACTTTGTATTTACATCTTTGTATCCAAGTTTTTTAAGATACTGGAATTCATTTCGTTCAAAATCAGAAAAATACAAATCACCAGCGCCTGTTCTGTCCTCATATGTATAGATAATTCTTTCATCGGAACTAACAGTTACTGAAGCTTCGTTTAGTCTACCCTCACAGAACTCAAGTCTTCTTGGCTTTGTCCATTGCGTAGTTTCCATATCCTGGTAGGATACATAGATATCTTCAGGATATTGATTCAATTGTGGATCTCTGTAGTCGTCCGTTGATTGATCTTCCCATTGTCTTCTTGATGTAAAATACAATGATGATCCGTCTAACGAAATCACTGGAGAGTATTCAGGGTATTGAGTGTTAATTACTTCACCTATGTTTTTTACCGTTGCCTTTTTAGGATTGTTGATTAACTCTTTAGCAACATCACACTGGATCAATCGAAGTGTAGCTTTAGGAACCAATTCCGATTTTGGGTTGGTATTATCAATGAATTTCTGGTAAAATTCTTTTGCTTTATCCAATTGTTCATCAAGGTGATAGCAACGCGCAAGGTGGTAATAAACGTCCGTTGGAGCACTTTTCTCCTTCGCAGAATACATATCGTAGTTCTTGTTGATACTAGATGTTGCGAAGATCAGGTAAGGGAAAGCAGTTTCAAAATCCCTTCTTGAGTCAAGTACGATATATCCCTTTCTGTAATGATAGTTGGCACTATTCGGGTTGATCTGAAGCAAACGATCAACAATGATCTCTGCGAAATAGAAATAATTTTCCTGAAGCATTCTTGAACATTCAACTACAAGTTGTTGCTCAGGAGCATCCTGTGTCATTTGTCTAATTTCATGTTCAGTCACCTGAGCTGTTGAAACATAACCTAGACAAGCAATGAATATTGCTAAAAAGTACTTTTTCATAAGTGGTTCATTTATAGTTAACTCTGAATTGATCAGAGTTCTCTGTTAGGGTCGAATTGTTCAAGATAATCAGCAACTCTTCTAACGAATTGTCCTCCCAGTGATCCATCAACTACTCTGTGGTCGTATGAATGAGATAAGAACATTTTATGTCTGATCCCGATAAAGTCTCCATGAGGAGTTTCGATTACTGCAGGCATCTTGCGGATCGCTCCAACTGCAAGAATTGCTACTTGAGGTTGAGAGATAATAGGTGTCCCCATTACGTTACCAAAAGATCCAACGTTCGTAATTGTGAAAGTACCACCTTGAATATCCTCAGGCTTTAACTGATTATTTCTTGCATTATTAGCCAGTTCATTCACTGACTTTGTGATACCAGTAAGATTTAATCGATCTGCATTTTTGATTACAGGAACAATAAGGTTTCCGGATGGTAAAGCAGTTGCCATTCCAATATTGATGTCCTTTCTTTTGATGATGTTCGTTCCGCTAACAGATACATTGATCATCGGGAAATCTTTTATTGCTTTTACGATTGCTTCAATGAAGATAGGAGTGAAGGTGATATTTTCTCCCTCGCGCTTCATGAATTCGTTTTTAACTTTATTTCTCCAGTTTACAATATTTGTAAC
>SBFR01000160.1 GCA_006227105.1 Bacteroidota bacterium | reverse complement strand
GGACATGCGGTTCATTCATTCCTGAGTCGTGATCTTGAGTTAACCGGATTCAAAAGCCTTCCTTCTGAGGTAGCTGAGCTTGCATCCATGTCGATGGAATTGCTTACGATGCCCTATTGGGATGAGTTTTATAAAAATGAAGAAGACTTAAAAAGAGCGAAGAAAGAACAACTTGAGGGAATCATCAAAATACTCCCTTGGATCGCTCAAATAGATGAGTTTCAGCATTGGATCTATGAAAATCCAAATCATAAAGTCTCCGAACGCACGGAAAAATGGATGCAGCTGAATAAAGAATATGGAACCGGTCTAACAGACTGGACAGGTTTTGAGAAAAGTCTGGAAACAGGATGGCAGAGACAGCTTCATTTGTTTGAAGTTCCGTTTTACTACATCGAATACGGTATTGCGCAGCTTGGAGCTTTGGGGGTATGGAAAAACAGTATTTCGCAGCCTGAAAAAGGAATTAATGCGTATAAAGAAGCACTTAAGCTAGGATACACGAAATCAATTCCTGACATCTACAAAACCGCAAATGTCGAATTTGATTTTTCTGAAGCCTATATTAATGAGCTCGCTGAATTCGTGCAGAATGAACTTGAAAAACTATGATCAGACTTTAAATTGATAGGTAGCAACTTCCTCTTTCCCGTCTTTGAGTTTCATAGAATAGTTCCCTTTGGACCAATTCTTCACGATAATGTTGAATCTGTAGTCTGATTTGCCTTCAGGTACTTGAAATGCAAGTTGAGACTTATACTTCATTTTACCATTTTCGTCGTAAACGTATTGATAGAGAAATCTTGATTTAGTACTGGATATTTCCAATTCACCCTTAACCTGGTGAAGTGTTCTACGAATATAACCAAGGCTATCAAGCGTGAGAATGTAATCAGAGGTATAATCGACCTCCTCCTGTCCGGTCAAAGCACTAAGAAATTTCCTAAGTTCTTTTTTGTCTTTTGAATCAGCACTTATTGCTGAAATATCATTTCCATCTGAAATTGCCCAGACAACATTCTGAAAGATCGAATTATCGAACTTCTTACCTTTCATAAAAACAAACAGCGAGTCAAACTTAGGATCTGACGATTTTCCTATGGACGCGCCTACTCCGCCAGAAGGGCATCTGTCGTGTAGCTCTGAACAATATGCATTGATCACCTGCTTCTTTTTTTCTCCGGGCGATAATTCCACAATTTGATCCTCCACAACGATCAAGGTTTGTTCACCGTTGTCTTTTGGATAAAATAGAGTTCCTGGAGTCACAACAATTGTAAGATTCCCTGAACTTTTATTTGACATTTCCAGCAACACCGAATTACCATTGAATTTTCCTGTAGTACTAACCTGACATGTTATTTTCTGCGACCGAATTGCAGATTTCAAGTCTGAAACTGAATTTCCAGAAGTTAGAATACCAACGATTGATGCGGTCCATACGGCCGCGAAATAAGAAGCTGAGATCATAGGAGAGTATTTACTATAGAAACTCAGCCGTAATAATTGGTTACAAAAAAAAGGAAGTCCATTGACTTCCTTTCTAGTAGCGAGACCGGGAGTTGAACCCGGGACCTCAGGGTTATGAATCCTGCGCTCTAACCATCTGAGCTATCTCGCCAAAAAACTAACTGGTTAGCGGGTGCAAATATAATAGCTTTTTTAAAATCTTCTATTCAGAATATTGAAATTTGCACTGTTGATTATTGTTTTACAATTTTCATAACCGTGTTTTCAGATTCTGATCCTATTTTCAATAAATAGACACCACTACTCAAACAATTAAGATCCAATACATTAGAATCATTTACAATGAATCCTCGTTGTATTTCTTTACCATTTAAATCCTGAAGTGAATATTCTTTTTCGCTTCCATCATTGTTCACAATGGTAATCGTTTGATCAAAGGGATTAGGATACACCTGTACTCCACCCTTTTGTTCTGACAACGAAGAAATACCTACTTCTATTAACCAACTCATTTCCTCTGATTGACAAGGTGGATTAAATGCGGTTAACGTCACTGTATAAGAACCTGATTGAGCATAAGAATGCCAAGGCGAGAAATCTGTCGAAGTTGAACCATCACCAAAATCCCACAAATATGAAGACGCATTTGTAGAATTATTCGTGAAAAACACTGTTGCATCTGGCAATGCTACATTCTGAGAACTGACTGTTGCATCCAAAGATGGCGGACTGACTACCTGTACCAGAACTTGAGATGTTTCTACATCCATCGCTGTAGCATTACCCACAGTTAAGGTAATGGAATAATTACCACTTGCCACAGGTATTAACATGGCCGTAGAAGAATCAGCATTCACAATACTTCCCTCATCCACGCTCCATTGATAGGTTTCTGCATCAGTTGACGTGCTGATGAGCTGAATGGAATCCCCCAGACAAATTGTGGTCGTATTTGTCGTGAAGGAAGCTGTTGGAGCAGGGAGAGTACTACATCCATATGTAGCTATAAAACCTGGAGCAACCGTAGCTCCATCAGATGTAAAACGAAAAGTGATTGCACCAGTTGACGAGGTAAATTGACCAGGGGAATTAGTCCCTGTAAACGGGCTTCCGGGAATCTGCGGAGCACTCGTGTTTGCTCCATCATAGATGTATAGGTAATCATAATTCAACTCCACATTAAAAACGGAGAAATCCAGATCAATGGAAGTTGCATTTTCAGGAGCAATGGTCCACGTATAATTCTCGTCGTTGTAATAGTTCTTTTCAGGTCCACCAAAGTCATGTATTGTTCCGGAACATGGATCTCTGTAGCAATCAGTGAGATAATCCCTCAGGCTATTCCATCGATCAGCATAGCCGTCATCATAACCAAGGGCCCAAATACCTATACCTCCAATTCCAGTATGTAGAATATGCTCAAGTCGCTTATTGAAGGCTGAGTCCAATGATAAAAAGCATTGACGGTTGGCTCCATTATTATAGGCGAATCCATCACTCACGGCATCAGAGATCCATGATTGATTTCCTGATGTATAATTCCCTGATGCATTCGTCCTTACTGTCGTATAGGTCCGAGAAGAACCTGCTCCTGTCGTTGAAGAAGGGATCGTTAAATTGGTTGTTGGATAATCAAAACCATAATAAGGCAACCCCATAATAAGTTTACTGGACGGACAACCTTGATCCAGATAATAAGTGATCGATCGAGACAGCGTGTAATTGTATGTCGAACCAAATTGATAAAGAGGATCAGTAGGTCCTGCAGTTGCACTTCCTCCATAATAATAATCATATCCCATGATGATATAATGATCAACTGCAGGCTCCATCAATGAAAAGTTAAACACACCATTCCAATCGACTGCATAAAGTACCGTACTTACCTCTGATCCGGGAATTGCTGCGTGCATCTGATTTGCCAGAGAGACCATGAAATTGGCGAAATTCGTAGACTGTGAGCTCGGCAACCCTTCAAAATCAATATTTACGCCATGTGCTCCCCTGGATTGAACCAGATTGATCAAATTCGTAATTAATGTCTGCTGTGCTGTGGGACTTCCAAAAAATGTCGCGTGCCCCGAGAAAAGAGTCACACATAAAGTAACTTTTGTATTGCCGCTTGCCAAAGCTGCATCCACAGCTGCGCTGGTGCTCCAACCGTGCGTCGAGATCGGCTGTCCATCAGCAGAATTCACCTCATAAGAGAAAAACGACATGTGAGAGATCAAATTCCACTGGTAGTTTTGATACGCATTACCTACCCAATAGGGATGCCATCCATAGACTACTTTATCCAGAGAACATCCCCCTTTCGTTTGAAAATTTT
>SBFR01000223.1 GCA_006227105.1 Bacteroidota bacterium | reverse complement strand
TAATTCAACGCAAAACGTGGACATCCATATGAACCCGCCAATGCTGGATTCAGGTATAGTGGATTCGCGTAAAACTGCGTGAAGTTCGGGTCCTGTGCCATACCCTGTTGGCTAATAAAAACCAGAACACACACTGATAATAAACGTCTAAGTCCTTTCATTTCTTATTTTGTGGAACGATATAAACTGACCAAAGATAACGTAAAAATTAATTTAAGGTTACAAATTTTAGTTTTCAAACAAAATAATCAAAACGTTGTTCCGTTTTTAAACCGTGCGTATTTTTACGCTCGAACCTTATTTTACATACTTTTTTTCAAATGAGATTTAAAAGCATCATTCTTTTTCTGATAATCTGGGTTGCTAATTTTAGTTACAGTCAAAAGAAGATCTCTTTTGAAATCCTCTGGGAAAATCCTGTGGAAGTGGTCCGGGATGGGAAAACAATTGTGATTCCTGTTCTAAAGGATCAAAGCTTAAATAATGGAGTGCCACAGTATTTTAATACGATTCCATTGTCCAATGACAAGTTTACAATGGTCCTTTCAGATGTGCAGACAATCCCGGCAGCTGCGGAGGAGATCAATTACCTGAAAACAAATAACATTGAAGTTTCAGAAAACTTGGAAGGTGAATATAAAGTAACGAAAGGAGGCAAAGACTCTTATGCAGTTGTAAGTATCTTACCGTTCATACGACAAGGGAAAGCGATTAGAAGAATTACGAATCTTACTTTCGATCTTAACGTCAGCGCTGCAATTGATTTTCAAAAGGACTTTGTGACATCTTCGGTTTTGAGTGATGGAAGCGGTATTTGGTACAAAATAAGTGTAAGGCAAGATGGTATTTATAAAATAGATAAAGCTTTTCTTGAGTCTTGTGGGATCAGTACCGAAAGTCTCCCCTCATCAAGCATTCACATATATGGTAATGGAGATGGTAGATTACCGGAAAGCAATAATGTTCCAAGAACAGATGACCTCGCCCAAAATGCCATTTTTATGTATGATGGCGGGGATGGTACTTTTGACGATGGAGATTACCTGCTCTTCTATGGTTGGGGGCCGGATCGACTTTATGCAAACGGTCTCTCATCATTGGATCAGGATAGACATATATATAGCGATATTTCCTGTTACTTTATTAATGTAAATTCTGGAACGCTTCCATTATACGTTTCTAGTATTCCACAGAGTGGCCTAACAGAAACACATGTCATAGACAGTTATAGTTATTATGACCAGCATGAACTGGACCTAGTGTCTCTGGTTGGCGGAGGCCAACGTTGGTACGGTGAATTATTTGATACTGATCTTGAAAGGACATTCAATTTTAGTGTTCCCGATATCGAATCTACAAGTCCTGCTTCTTTTAGTGTTTCCATTGCTACCAATGCTACAAGCTCGGCAGGGACTGAACAGCGCTATTCTGTTAATGGTACGTCATACCATAATTCATTGTTGCCATCAGTTTCAGCAGATTATGTTCGAAACGTGAAGTCATTTGATGTACCTAGTCCTTCTTCAACATTGTCGTTCAAGGTGAACATAACAAGGAATAATCCTAATGTTCTCGTTTACTTGGATAGAATCGCTCTTAATGCTCGCCGAAAGTTGAAGTTTTACAGCTCACAATTTAATTTCAGAGATCTTCAATCTGTCGGAGCAGGAAATGTCGGGAAGTTTGAGATTTCGAACTTTCCAACCAATGGTTTTGTTTGGGATGTAACCGACAGGCACTTCCCCAAGCGTGTTGAAGGGTCGCTATCGGCAGGAGTGTTCACATTCGTTCATGAGATAGATACGTTGAGAGAGTACGCTGTCTCTAATGGATTCAGTTATTTTCTGCCAGAAAAGGTAGGGGATGTCAGTTATCAAAATTTACATGGATTGGATAATGCTGAGTTGTTGATTGTTTCGCACAGGAATTTTATTTCTCAGGCGGAGCGATTAGCAGATCTTCATCGCGCAGAAGGTTTAACAGTAAATGTTGTGAATCTTGATCATGTGTACAATGAGTTCAGTTCGGGGATGCAGGACCCAACTGCGATCAAAATGATCGCAAAAATGTTCTATGATCGTTCTTTAATTGATCCGACGAACGGAATTAAGCACTTGTTGCTTTTTGGTGATGGTACGTATGATCCAAAAAACAGGGTAGCAAACAACAATTATTTCATTCCGACTTTTCAACTGCTGAATTCTGAGAATCATATCGCAGCGATGGTGACTGATGATTATTATGGTATGCTGTCTGATAATGACGCGATCAGTCCTTCAGATCTTCAGGATATTGGAGTAGGTCGTTTACTCATATCTGACCTTCTGACTGCAAAACAACAGGTAGACAAGATCGAGCACTACATGAAAAATGGTTCAGCTTTGTTTCCGAATGCTTCCGCATGCTCAACGGATGCTTTGACTGTTGGGAATACGTTTGGTGATTGGAGACTTAAATATGTTCAAATAGCTGATGATGAGGAAACAGGATATTTTGTAGTTAACGATACAGAACCTCAGTTTGAGCATGTGAAAGCCAATCATCCTGATATGAATTGTGATAAATTGTATACGGATGCGTACATGCAAATTACCACGGCAGGAGGTCAAAGATATCCGGATGTTTATGATGGGATAACCAACAGAGTTGAAAGGGGAGCGCTGGTTGTTAATTATGTCGGACACGGCGGAGAGGTTGGACTTGCCGAAGAGCGAATTGTAACAGTGCCACAAATTCAGTCCTGGAATAATATTGACAGATTGAATGTTTTTGTTTCAGCTACTTGTGAATTCACCAAATATGATGATCCTTCGCGTGTTTCAGCAGGTGAATGGGCATCCTTGAATCCGACGGGAGGAGCTATTGCATTGATGACGACTACCAGATCAGTATTCTTTGGAGTTAACACAATTACGGGGAAAAGGTTTTTTGAGACGGTTTTCACGCTTGATGCAAATAATGAACCTTTGAGTTTTGGTGAGATTATGAGATTAACCAAAAATGCCGCTGGATCTTCAGACAATAAAAGAAGCTTTACGCTAATTGGCGACCCTGCTCTCAAGCTGGCAATGCCAAGACTGAAAATTGTGACAGATAGCATTAATGGGTTGGATCCTACCATAGAGATGGATACCATACGAGCACTGAGCAAGGTGACAATAAAAGGGCATGTCGAGGATCACACGGGGGCGGTGTTGAACGGATTCAATGGAATTCTTGCTCCTTCAGTTTTTGATAAACCAAAAGTTCAAAATACATTGGGTCAAGATCCTGATTCACCTGTAATTCCTTTTGAGATCCAGCGTAATATTGTTTACAAAGGACAAGCAAGTATCAATAACGGGTATTTTGAGTTTAGCTTTGTTGTTCCGAAGGATATCAATTTGTCCTATGGTCAGGGTAAAATTTCTTATTATGGGGATAATGATCAAACGGATGCCTCTGGGTCTGACATTCGTTTTTTCATTGGTGGCATCGATCCAAATGGAGTTAATGATAATCAAGGTCCCACAATTGAGTTATTCCTAAATGACGAATCTTTTGTCGATGGAGGATTATCTGATGAGACTCCAATCCTTTTGGCAAACGTTTTTGATGAAAATGGAGTGAACACCGTCGGGAATGGTATTGGTCATGATGTTACTGCTGTAATTGATGGAGAATCATCGAATCCTTACGTTTTGAATGATTATTATACGTCAGATGTAGATTCGTATCAGAGTGGTTCAATTCGTTATCAATTACCAACGTTATCCTCAGGGGCACATACGTTAACACTAAAGGTGTGGGATGTAAATAACAATTCATCCGAAAAGACGATCGATTTTGTAGTTCAAGAAAAGACTGAGATATCGTTAGAGCATGTATTGAATTATCCGAATCCGTTTACGACGCACACTGAATTCTATTTTGAACACAATCAGGCTTGTGATCAGATGGAAGTTCAGTTACAGATCATGACGGTTTCAGGGAAGTTGGTAAAAACAATAAACCAATATGTGCATACGGAAGGTTTTCGAAGTGCAGGGATCCCTTGGGATGGAAAAGATGATTTCGGCGATCAGCTGGCAAAAGGGGTTTATGTTTATCGTCTTTCGGTAAAAACTCCAGATGGTGAGAAAGCTGAAAAACTTGAAAAATTGGTTTTATTAAAATAAGGATGCAATAAAACGGAGGTTTAAACGTATATTTGCCTTTCTGTCATTGAGTATTATGATCAATAAAATAACATACATAGTTGCTTTTTTAGCCGGTAGTTTTACAGCTTTTGCACAACCTACCTCAGGTAGCGGTGTGACCGATGAAGATCTTCAATTAAATACGATCACAACAGCAGTCCCCTTCATGTCTATTACACCGGATTCGCGTGCAGGTGGTATGGGGGATGCAGGAACGGCATTGAGTCCAGACGGAAATTCGATTTATTGGAATACTTCACTTTTGAATTTCGCAAAGCAACAATCTGAATTAAGTCTTTCATATACTCCGTGGCTAAGACAACTTACGAACGATATCCATCTTTCATATTTGTCTGGTTACTACAAGGTGAATGATAAGCACTCTATCGCTGGTGCTCTTCGTTATTTTAGTTTGGGAGAGATCACATTCACAGACCCAAGCGGAAACGTGATCAGAGATGATAAACCAAGTGAATTTGAATTAACGGGAGGGTACGCTTTCCGTCTAAGCGAAAGATTATCGATCGGTATCAATGGTAAATTTGTATATTCTAACCTAACGGGAGGTTTGACTGTACAAGGTGTAAACACGAAGGCAGGAGTTGCCGGTGCATCTGATATTTCTTTTTCCTACTTTAACGATGATGCCAAGATTGGTAAAACAGGCGGTACTTACACCTTCGGTGCTACCATTAATAACATCGGAAACAAGATCGCTTATTCTCAATTAGGATCAAGAGATTTTCTTCCAATGAACTTAAAGATCGGTAATTCATTCAATGCTGATCTTGACAAGTATAACAAGTTATTATTCGCATTTGACCTTCAGAAATTATTAGTGCCAACTCCGGCAATCTATGAATTTGATCCTTCAACAAATTCGTACAATTTGATTTCAGGAAGAACAAACGATGTAGGTGTGATCTCTGGAATGCTTCAATCATTTTATGATGCTCCTGGAGTTGCGTTGAAGGATGAAGCCGGGGATTATATCCAAAATGCAGATGGATCCTATCAGATTAAAAAGGGATCAAAGTTTAGAGAAGAGTTGAATGAGATCAACATCGCAACAGGACTTGAATATTGGTACAACAACGTTTTGGCTATCCGAGGAGGTTTCTTTTATGAAGCGAAAACAAAAGGGAACAGACAATATCTGAATTTTGGGGTCGGATTTAAGTACAACATGTTCGGAATTGATATCTCTTACCTGGCTTCAGTTTCAGGAAGACAGAGCCCATTAGCGAACACACTTCGATTCACGCTTCGTCTGAATCTCGATGGAGGAGGTAAGTCTTCTGGAGGCTCTACTCCAAAAACAGATACAGACAACACTAAATAATCTATGGATATTCGGATCGGATTTGGCGTAGATGTCCATCAATTAGCGTCAACTCATGAACTTTTTATTGGCGGACTAAAGATCGAATCAGATCTTGGGGCTGTTGGTCATTCCGATGCAGACGTTTTGCTGCACGCTATCTGCGATGCAATGCTGGGAGCACTGAATTTAAGAGATATAGGGTTTCATTTCTCTGATCAGGATCCTAAATATAAAGGCATCGACTCCAAGATCTTATTAAGAGAAACCTACAAACTAATAAAGGATCGAGGATACAAAATAATCAATATTGATTCGACAGTGATTCTAGAAAAGCCTAAGCTTAATCCTCATATTCCGGCGATGCAAGCCATTATTGCTGAAATACTGGAAGTGTCAGATGATCGAGTGTCGATAAAGGCGACAACGCACGAAAAAGTTGATTCTTTTGGAACGAGACAGGCAGTTAAGGCTTATGCCGTTTGCTTGATGTCTGCCAATTGATCGTTTGTAGGAATTGCCAATGAAAATTTTGTCCCCTTGCCTGACGATTCACATTCAATGTTTCCATTCAATTGTTCTGTAAGCGTCTGAATAATCTCAAACCCAAGGGAATTAGGCTTGTTCCACTTCTCCTGACTTGAAAATCCTTTTCCATTATCACTTATAGTGAGGTAAAGATGATCGTGATCCATTGACGCTGAGACTAATATTGATCCATGTTGATGTTCGCTGAACCCGTGTTTACAAGAATTGGTGATGAGTTCGGAAACGATTAGACTTAATGGAACCGCAGTGTCCAATTCTATCATTAGTTTTGGTGATTTAACCTTCATTTCAATATTGGAATAAACTCTTCCTAAATTGAGTAGTAACTCGGAAAGGAACTTTTTCAGTTCAACTTGAGT
The DNA here is from genome assembly GCA_006227105.1 of Bacteroidota bacterium. Taxonomy (GTDB): domain Bacteria; phylum Bacteroidota; class Bacteroidia; order Flavobacteriales_D; family Crocinitomicaceae; genus M0103. The sequence continues at coordinate 17,479 of SBFR01000223.1, read as the reverse complement.
AACGCCATTGTTTTGATAGAGTTGTTGATGTACCAAAGACATTGCAATGATTCTGTCTCTACTAGAGCAGAGTGCGTTGATTGCTTTTTCGTCATCAAAAGAGTCCATTTGCAAGCTTAGAAGACTCGAAATGATCTGGAGATTGTTCTTGACCCTATGATGCATTTCTTTCATAAGGATCTCTTTTTCATGAAGGTGGTCTGTTAGTTCAAGGTTTCTTTTTCTTAATTGAAACAATTTACTCACCTGCTGTGCTAGTATGGTAAGTTGATTTTTTTGAAGGTCGCTTAATGTTCTTTCCTTGTAATCTATCACACATAGCGTTCCAAATGGATAACCTTCTGATGAGATCAAAGGGGCTCCTGCATAAAAGACGACATGAGGATCACCGCTTACAAGAGGATTGTCGCAAAATCTCGGATCCTTATTAGCATTTTTAATGATCATTAATTCTTGAGGAGAATTGATCGCATGGCCACAAAATGAGATGTCTCTTGGAGTTTCAGGTGCGTCCAATCCAACTTTTGATTTGAACCATTGTCTGTCCTTGTCGATCAGAGAAATGACGCAAATGGGAGCCTGTAGTAATTCCGCTGTTAATGTTGTAAGATTGTCATAGTCCTCTTCAGGTTCAGTATCTAGTATGCAATACGACCTTAAGTTACTCAATCTTTCATGTTCATTTTTAGGGATCGGAGGTGCTATCATTTTTTCAGAAAATCAGCTGGTTAACACAATTTAATTTAAATCATCGAGGATTAAAAATGTTTTCAATGAAATGTCTATCTATTCAGTGAAGTCCTCCTGATTAAGTATATTTGCTGTCAAATGACCAATATGAAGATTAATCCTACATATTCCACGAAAGAGCAGCTGATCGAATTGTATAACAAGCCCTTATTGGAGTTGGTATTTGAGGCTGCAAGTATCCACAGGCAATACCACAATCCAAGAGAGGTTCAAATGTCATCTCTGTTAAGTATTAAAACTGGTGGTTGTCCGGAAGATTGCGGGTATTGTCCCCAAGCAGCGAGATATAGCACTGACGTAGAGGCGCATAAAATTCTTTCGGTTGATTCAGTAGTTGAGCAGGCAAACAATGCTAAAGCAAACGGATCAAGCAGATTATGTATGGGGGCAGCCTGGAGAGAAGTTAGAGATAACAGAGATTTTGATACTGTGATCGAAATGGTTCAGGCGGTGAACAATATGGGTATGGAAGTTTGCGCGACATTGGGAATGATGTCGGAAGATCAAGCAAAACGATTAAAAAATGCTGGTCTGTTCGCCTATAATCACAACCTTGATTCTTCAAAGGAATTTTACGGTGATATTATTTCTACCAGAGAATACGATGAGCGACTGGAAACGATCGAAAATGCCAGAAAAGCAGGACTTACTGTTTGTTCTGGTGGAATTATTGGAATGGGAGAAGCAGTGGAAGATCGTATAGGTCTATTGATGTCGTACATGGCAATGGAGACACCTCCGGAGTCTATTCCAATAAATGCCCTGGTTGCTGTGGAGGGGACTCCTCTTGAAGATCAGAAACCAATAGAACAATGGGAAATGATCCGTATGGTTGCAACCTCCAGAATTGTCTTTCCTCAATCGGTGATCAGACTTTCTGCCGGACGTACAAAAATGAATATGGAAGCTCAAGCAATGTGTTTCTTAGCCGGAGCAGGATCTATTTTTGCTGGAGATAAATTGTTGACAACGCCAAATCCTGAGTTTAATGAGGATAAGGAAATGTTTGAAATTCTTGGATTGATTCCAAAGGCACCATTTAAAGAAGGAGAGCAACCGATCTCTTATCCTGACGAAAAGATTGAAGCCAGAAAAGCGGCGGAGGCACAGCGCAAAGAAGAATTGGAGAAGGCTTCAAGAGAGGCGCGTTCAAATGGTTTTGAGCCAAGAAAAATTATCGTGAATTCGTGAAAAGATCGTTACTGGATAAATTGAATCAAAGAAAAAAAGAGGGAACGTTTCGTTCCCTTATTTGTTTGGATGGTTTGGTTGATTTCTGGTCAAACGATTATTTAGGTGTTTCAAAGAAAAAAATCAGCGTTGACCATCAAGAGAAGAACCATGGATCTACAGGTTCTCGATTGATCTCTGGAAATTCTGACATTACAGTTTCCTTTGAACGATTTTTATCAGATCATTTTCGCAGTCAGAGCGCCCTTTGTTTTAATTCAGGATACGATGCCAATCTTGGTTTTTTTAGTGCTGTTCCTCAAAAAGGTGATCTTGTGCTGTATGATGAGCATATTCATGCCAGCATTCGTGATGGAATTCGATTGAGTTTTGCTTCAGGAATTGGTTTCAGACATAATGACCTGAATGACCTGCAAGAAAAATTGAGACGAGCAGCAGATAAATACGATTGTATATATGTTGTAGTCGAAAGTCTGTATTCCATGCATGGCGATTTTGCTCCATTGTCAGAATTGACGACAATATGCGATAATGAAAGAATTTTTCTTGTAGTTGATGAGGCGCATTCAGCTGGAATTTTTGGTGAAAATGGATCAGGACTCTCTGCAGTATACAGTCAGAATATCTTTGCCAGGATCATTACGTTTGGAAAAGCATATGGAGCGCATGGTGCAGCTATTTTGGGGAGCGAAGATCTGAAAGACTTTCTGATTAATTTTTCTCGACCATTTATATACACAACGGCTTTACCTACTTCAAATTGGCGACGTTTGGAAAAGATCTTCAAGTCGGACCTGTCAGTAGAAAGAAAGATATTAAAAAAGAATATTGAATTCTTCAATTCACTTACAAGTGAAATTGAGACTTTTTCTTCGAAAGAATCTCAGATAAGGGCATTACGATTAGGAGATCGAGAAACTCTTCACAGGGCTCAGGAAGATTTAAGAAAGAAGGGATTTGCCGTCAAAGCAATCTATTCCCCAACTGTTTCAGAACAAGATGAATGTTTAAGGATCAATATTCATTCGTTCAATGACGAGGATCAAATTACGCAATTGATACGTTGTATCGATTCGTTAAACAGCTAATCTGCTGTAGCCTGAAAAACCATTGTAGCCATTCGAAGTCAGGTTTTCTAAAAGTCTTTTCAGATCTAGTAGAGTGGTCTTATTTTTTTCTATGTAATCGATCGCACCTTCTTTAATGGCTTTAATGGCAACATGACAATATTCTTGACCCGATAGAAAAATGAATACAGCTTTATTATTGATCTTTCGGATCTCTTTCATGATGGTTAAGCCAGAAGATTCTTCCAATTCCTGATCTAAAATATAGACGCAATATTCATCACTCAACGTATTTTCCAAACATTCTCTTTCATCGAGAAAGTGTGTTACATTATCGAAACCTAGGTTGGTTAAAAAACGATTGATGAGCGTTCCGAAGAAAAGGTCGTCATCAAGGATGATAATTTTTACTTGATTATTTGACATGGCATTTGGATTTGAAGACCAAATCGTAAAAAATGTGCCATATCTAAATTCTCGATGGCAACTTAAGAATTTTCATTTCAACGATTTATTTGTCAAACGAAAGAAAATGATATTTCTCGCTAAAGGAAAGAAAATCCCATTTTGGGAAATTGTATGCACGCATAAAAAGGCAACCATCCTATAAGCATGTTCGTCAGTTAATTAAATCCCTAAAACCAGACGCCATGAATAAGCTTATCATTATTTCCGTTTTCTTTTCAATTATGCTGAATAGCAATGAAATAGTAAGTGCAGCTGTATGTAATGCAGTTGTTTCAGGTAATTGGTCCAATCCGGCTACATGGTCATGTGGATCACAGCCTGGTTGTGGTGATCTGATCATTATTCCTGCTGGGATAACTTTGTCAATCGATGTTCATGTCAATCTGGATGAGAATAGCACGCCTGCCTGCTCGACAGCAACTATAATTCAAGTGTACGGTACGATGGATTTTTCGACAGGAAAGAAAATGTACCTTGCCTGTGGTTCATCCGTAGAAATATTCCCAGGTGGTTCAATGAATCCAGGTTCCGGCGGTGGCTCTTCTAATTTGCTTTATATCTGTCAGACGGAAGAATGGAAAGCAGGTGATGGTCCGGTAACAGGATATACCAGATTTGGTCCTCCAGTGGTCTTATCTCTTGAGTTTAAAGGAATGTCTGCGAAAAGAGATCAAAGAGCTTTGGAGGTCCAATGGCTTACTGGGTCAGAGGCGAATAATACTGGATTCAGACTGGAATTTTCAAATGATGGTGTAATCTGGAATCACTCACTAATTATTGAATCCATCGGAGATCACACTGAAGAATATGAGTATGCTGTGGAATTTGATCAAAGCAATGAATTCTTTTATAGTAAGTACGTTAAATTGACTTCCATAGATGAAAATAATCATGAGGAATTCTTGGCCATTAGTAAGATCGACCAGCCCTTGATATTCTTTACATGTTTTCCAAATCCTGTTTTGAATGGAAAGAAGCTCCATGTGCACGGAGATGGGTTAGAAGATAAGTTGGATTATCAATTGATCCTATATAACTCTTCCGGGAAAATACATACTGTGGAAAATGTATCCGGATTAGAGTTAAGTAGTGGAAAAGAAATCGAAATTAATGGAGAAAGTGGAATGTATTTCCTCGAAATAAAAGGAGGCTCTCAGGTGATACGAGAAAAAATTATCATTCAATAAAAAAAGCCCCGATTGGGGCTTTTCTATTTATTCATACACCGTAATTATACGGATGCAATCTTATCTGACATATATTCTCCAGCCTTAAGCTTACCTACGATCTTAGAGAAAGATTCAATGGTATACTGAACATCTTCCATTGTGTGTACCGCTGTAGGAATCAATCTAAGAATGATCATTCCTTTAGGAACAACTGGATAAACAACCATAGAACAGAAGATATTGTAATTCTCACGAAGGTCGAAGATCAGGTTTGTAGATTCTGGAATAGAACCATTCATATAAACAGGAGTAACACAAGAGTCTGTTGGTCCGATCTCAAAACCTGCTTCTTTCAAACCTGATTGAAGAGCATTTGTGATTGTCCAAAGTTTTTCTTTCAATTGAGGTTGAGTTCTCATCAACTCAAGTCTTTTCAAGGCGCCATATACCAGTGGTAGAGGCAATGCCTTCGCGAAGATCTGAGAGCGCATGTTGTATCTTAAATATTCTACAACTTGTTCCTCACTGGAAATGAATCCTCCAACAAGAGCAAAAGACTTAGCGAAAGTTCCAAAGTAAACATCCACGCCATCCTGACATCCTTGCTCTTCACCAGTACCAGCACCTGTAGCACCAAGTGTCCCGATACCATGAGCATCATCTACGAATAGTCGGAAATTGAACTTCTTTTTTAGATCAACGATCTCCTTTAACTTACCTTGATCACCACGCATTCCGAAAACACCTTCTGTGATCACAAGAATACCACCTCCGGTTTCTTCAACCAATTTTGTGGCTCTTTGAAGCTGCTTTTCGCAATCTTCTATATCGTTGTGTTTGAATACGTATCTTTTCCCCATGTGAAGGCGAACACCATCAAGGATACATGCGTGTGATTCAGCATCATAAACGATAACGTCTCTACGATCAACCAAACAGTCGATAGCAGAAACCATTGCCTGATAACCGAAATTACACAGGATCGTATCTTCTTTTCCTACAAATGCAGAAAGTTCATTTTCTAATTGTTCATGGTAATTAGAGTTACCACTCATCATACGTGCGCCCATAGGAGCTGCTAATCCAAATTGTGCGGCACCATCGGTATCTGCTTTTCTAACTTCAGGATGGTTGGCTAATCCCAGATAATTGTTCAAACTCCAGTTTAGTCTCTTCTTTCCTCTGAATATCATGTGAGGACCAATGTCACCTTCCAGTTTAGGGAATGTAAAATAACCATGCGACTCTTTCGCATGGATACCAATTGGACCTCTGTCTTTCTTGATTCTTTCAAAAATATCTTGCGCCATACTCTTTTTTTATTCTCCTAGCAGAGAAGCTTTACAGCCGCAAAAGTAGTGGAAAAATTCTGTTTTTAAAGTAGATAAAGCTGTGAACTTATTAACACGCTGGAAGTGAATAGCAAGCTTTTAAGGTAAGCTGAAAAGCCTTTTGTCAATTACAAGTTTTTATCCAATAGATAGATCATCGACGCAATTGCTGCCGCTCCCAATTCAAGCTCTCGTTTATTTACGTTTTCAAATACATCGCTTGGGGCATGGTGAAAATCAAAGTATCGCTGGCTGTCCGGAGCAAAACCAAATAAAGGAATACCCTCAAACTCCGATTTTAATGGACCTATATCAACACCTCCATAACCCTTTTCGAAGATATGCAGCTCGTAATCTTTGAAATGAGGAGCAAGGCTTTCCAGAAATTTTATCTGTTCTTCAGTCCCGTCACATTGAAATCCCCTTGGGGAGAAACCTCCTCGGTCGCTTTCCAATGCAGCGATCTGACGTTCTCCTTTTTCTTTTGACCACTTTGCATAAGTTTTACCACCCATGTTTCCATTTTCTTCATTCATGAAAAAGACCACGCGCAATGTATGCTTTGGTTTGTATCCCAGCGTTTTCAGAATTCTTAGAGCTTCCAAACAGTGAATTACACCAGCACCATCATCGTGAGCCCCTTCTCCAGTGTCCCATGAATCCAAATGACCTCCAAAAGTGATGATCTCATTGGAAGCTTCTGCCCCGGTTAACTCAGCAATAACATTGAAGGATGGAGCATCATCATAGTTTCTGCAATCCATTTCCAATGACAGACTCGCTTTTTTCTTTGCCAATAATTCTGAGATCATTTCTGCGTCCTCCGTAGAGACAGCAGCAGCGGGAATTCTCGGAACACTGTCTTCGTAATGCATCGATCCGGTGTGTGGATGGTCATCTACCGGTAATCCCAGCGATCGGATCAATACGGCTTTTGCACCAAGTTTCGCTGCTTCGACAGCTCCAAAACCTCTAATTGCGTAACATCCCCCGTAAGCTTTGAAAGTGTTGATCTCTTGCTCATTCATCGGTTGGTTGAGGAAGACAATTTTCCCTTCTACCTGAGATCTTTTCGCCTTTTTCAATTCATCCAGGTGACTGAATTCGATGATCTCTCCTTTGAGTAATCCGTTGGTGCCGATTGATCCACCAAGTGCAAGGACATTCAGTTTCATCATTTTACCCTTATCCGGAGTGATCCAAGCCGCCTCAGTAGTTCCTCTTTCCCAATGAGGTACCATGATCTCCTGCTTGTATACTTTATCAAAACCATACTCTTTCATCTTCTGAAATGACCATTCTACTGCCATTTCTGCTTCAGCACTTCCTGATAGACGAGCACCAACATCTTTGCAAAGACTTCTAAGGTCTTCGTATGACATCCCATGGCTCAATGCCTCATTGTAAACCGATCGAATAAAAAGACTATCTGAAGTTTGTTGTCCTATTGAAAAGAAAGAGGTCAATAAAAAAGTAAACAATAAGTGTCTCATTTTTCGATCGTGTTTTTAAGGTTGTTTAATCCAAGAGAGAAATCTTTACCGATAAAATTATCCATCATGCTTCCCATTAATTTTGAAGTCGGGTTACTTCCCATATCCATGTCGAATGACCAAATGACTTTTGTCCCTGTTTCCTCAGGGATCAATTCAAATGAAGTTAATGAGTTGCCCCTTGGTCCAAAATTAAGATCGATATTCAGTTTTCGATTGGCTTCAATATGACTGATTTCCATACTTCCAACGCCAACTTTTCTATTTCCTGTCCAATCATATCGATGGCCCACCGAAAATTTGTCGCCTGAAAAACTGGTTTTCATTGCCGGGTCTTTTCCGGACCATGGACTCCAGATCACAAACATTTCAAAGTCTCCTATATGTTTAAAGACGGTTTCTGGTTCTGCTTGGATCGAGATCGATCTTTCGACGTGAACTTCTGATGGTAAAAACCATCCAATTGCTAGTGTCAGCAGAATAAGAACAGCTAAAACGATAAGTAAAATAAGTGAAACAGACATAAAGTGTTTTTTACGAAGATAGAAGAATTGGATGAGAACATTTCAAATCCTTTTTAATCCTTAACGAATAGTTATCTTTGCCCAAAAATAATCGAAGCATGTCATTAAAGTGTGGAATTGTAGGTTTACCAAATGTGGGAAAATCAACTCTCTTCAATTGTCTTTCAAATGCAAAGGCACAATCAGCAAATTTTCCGTTTTGTACGATAGAACCCAATATTGGTACGATCTCAGTTCCTGATACTCGTTTAGAAGTTTTGGAGAAGATCGTTAATCCAGAAAGAGTTGTACCAACGACAATGGAGATCGTGGATATTGCGGGATTGGTAAAGGGAGCATCGAAAGGTGAAGGGTTGGGAAATCAATTCCTTGCCAATATCAGAGAGACGGATGCGATCATACATGTTTTAAGATGCTTCGATGACGGAAATATCGTTCACGTTGATGGAAGCGTTGATCCGGTTAGAGATAAAGAGATCATTGATATTGAACTTCAGCTGAAAGATCTGGAAACGATTGAAAAAAGAATTACTTCGATCGCCAGACAACTTAAATCAGGAGATAAAGAGATCGTGAAGGAAAATGATGTTGCTCAAAGGATCAAACTGGAACTTGAAAAAGGGAATTCAGTACGTTCGATACCGTTTGATGAAAAAGAGCAGGAGATAGTTAGCCGATTCCAGTTGATTACATCAAAACCAGTACTTTACTTGTGTAACGTAGAGGAGTCAGCCGTGAAAACTGGAAATAAATATGTCGATTTAGTTAAAGATGCTGTAAAAAATGAAGATGCCGAGGTATTGGTGATCGGAGCAAAGATCGAAGCTGATATCACGGAATTGGATACATATGAGGAGCGTCAGATGTTCTTGGAGGAATTAGGATTGGATGAGCCAGGAGTGAACCGTTTGATCAGGTCAGCATATGCGCTTTTGAATCTTCAAACATATTTTACCGCAGGAGTTAAAGAAGTGCGTGCCTGGACGATCAGAAAAGGGATGACGGCACCGCAAGCGGCAGGTGTGATCCATACGGATTTTGAAAAAGGATTTATTCGTGCAGAAGTGATGAAATACAATGATTTCACAACGCTTGGTTCGGAAGCAGCAGTGAAGGAAGCAGGGAAATTCAAAGTGGAAGGGAAAGAGTATGTTGTAGAGGACGGTGACATCATGCATTTCCGTTTTAATGTTTAATTTAGGTCTAATTCGAAAAAAAAACGAAAAATGAATATTGCAGCCAATAATCCTGAACTAAGATCATGGGTGGAGGTTAAAGAAGGATCCGATTTTCCTATTCAAAACCTTCCTTTTGGAATCTTCAAAACGAATGGATTAACTCCAAGAGTAGGTGTTAGGATTGGTGATTTTGTGTTGGATCTAAAAACTCTTTTTGTTCTTGGATACTTAGAGAACCTGGCCTTTGAACTTTCTGATTTTGATTCGGAGTACTTGAATCCAATGATGAAAAAAGGAAAGAAAGCTACAAGAGACTTACGTAACAGGATTTCCAAATTACTAGATGCGACGCATGATGATCTGAAGAAGAATGAGCATCACGTTGGACAAGTGCTGATTCCAATTGATCAGGTTGAAATGTGTATGCCAATTCAGATTGGTGATTATACAGACTTCTATTCCAGTAAAGAGCACGCCACAAATGTTGGGGTTATGTTTAGGGACCCGGCAAATGCCCTTCTTCCGAATTGGCTTTGGATTCCTGTTGGATACCACGGACGTTCAAGCTCGATCATCATTTCCGGTGAAGCGATCCATCGACCAAAAGGTCAGATCAAACCGGTTGACAACGAAGATCCGATCTATGCACCTTCAAGACAATTGGATTTCGAGTTGGAAATGGGCTTTTTCACGTTTGACGGAAAACCGCTTGGTGATTCGATCTCAACTGAAGAAGCTGAGGATTATATTTTTGGAATGTGTTTGTTCAATGACTGGTCTGCAAGAGATATTCAGAAATGGGAATATGTTCCACTAGGACCGTTCCTGGCGAAGAACTTTGCGTCTAGTATTTCATCCTGGATCGTTACTTTGGATGCATTACAGCCTTATAAAACAGAAACACCGAAACAAGAGCCTGAAGTTCTTGAATACTTGAAGTTTTCAGGTGAGAAATCATACGACATTCATCTTGAAGTAGCTATCAAACCCGATAGTTCGGAAGAGACCGTAGTTAGTAGATCTAACTTCAAATACATGTACTGGAACATGGCTCAGCAATTAGCGCATCACACGGTTAACGGTTGTAATGTTCGATGTGGAGATCTTATGGGTTCAGGAACTATTTCAGGGCCTACTGAAGATTCTTATGGATCAATGCTTGAATTGGCATGGAAAGGAACTAAACCACTTCAAATGAATGATGGCTCAGAGCGTAAATTCATTATGGATAACGATACAGTAACCATGAGAGGATTCTGTGAAAAGAACGGAGTTCGAATCGGTTTTGGTGAAGTATCTACAAAGGTGCTACCGGCAAAGAAATAAGTATGAGTCAGGCAGTAGATCCACGATTTCCGGATATTGATCTGGAAAAGGAACGCAAGGAGATCCTAAATGCGTTTCGTGGTTTACTTCGTTCTGTAAAGAACCGAAACAGGGAAGATACGAGAATGATCCGTAAGGCATTCGACGTCGCAGTTGAAGCTCATAAGGATATGCGTCGTAAGTCGGGTGAACCCTACATCTATCATCCGATAGCAGTAGCAAGAATTTGTTCTGAAGAGATGGGATTGGGGGCTACTGCAATCGCTTGTGCTCTTTTGCATGACACGGTCGAAGATACGTACATCACTCTTCAGGATGTTGAAGATCTTTTCGGAAAGAAAGTTCGGATCATCATTGATGGATTGACAAAGATCCCTGAGGTATTTGACGAAAATGCATCAATACAGGCTGAGAATTTCAGAAAAATGATCTTGACGATCTCTGATGACCTCAGAGTAGTTTTGGTCAAACTCGCAGATCGTCTGCACAATATGAGAACTCTTGGTTCCATGAGGCCTGACAAGCAATTGAAGATTGCCTCGGAAACCAAATTTCTATATGCTCCACTAGCACATCGTCTGGGACTTTATTCCATCAAAAGTGAGTTGGAAGATCTCGCATTGATGTACAGTGAACCTGACACGTATAGTGCAATTGAAGAGAAATTGAAGTCTTCAAAGGATGCAAGAAATCGATTCATTCGAAGATTTGTTCAGCCGGTTAAGGAAGCATTGCTGCATGAGGGCTATGTTTTTGATATAAAAGCGCGCACGAAGTCGATCTCATCGATCCATCGTAAGATGACTTCCAAAGATGTTCCTTTTGAGGAAGTGTATGATGTTTTTGCAATTCGAATCATTGTTGATACTCCACTGGAACTTGAAAAACCTGACTGTTGGAGAATCTACAGTATCGTTACAGATTTCTATCAGCCAAGCCCCGACCGATTACGTGATTGGATCTCCACGCCAAGAGCTAATGGCTACGAATCCTTGCACACAACTGTAATGTCACCACAGGGTAAATGGGTGGAAGTTCAGATCCGTTCCAAAAGGATGGATGAGATCGCTGAAAAAGGTCTTGCAGCACACTACAAATACAAAGAGTCAAACTCTGAGGAGAGTAAATTTGATCGTTGGATCGCTGAGGTAAGAGAATTACTTGAGAATCCGGATCTGAACGCAATGGATTTTGTGAATGAGTTCAAATTGAATTTGTTCAATGATGAGATCTATGTTTTTACGCCAAGAGGTGAACTAAGAGTTCTTCCTACTGGATCCACCATCCTTGATTTCGCGTACGATATTCATACGGATATTGGAGACAAGTGCATCGGAGCAAAGGTGAATAACAGACTGGTGCCATTAAGCTATCAGCTTCAGAATGGTGATCAGTTGGAGATCATTACATCAGTCAAACAGAAGCCGAATGAAGAATGGCTTCGTTTTGTAGTAACTGCACGTGCAAAGCAGAAGATCAAATCTTCCCTGAACGAAGAGAAAAAGCTCATCGCACAGGATGGCAAGGAAATTTTGGAACGTAAATTCAAGCAATACAATATTCGATTTGTATCCGAAAATATTTCATTCCTTGAGAAACATTACGGCCTTGGTTCAGCCACAGACCTATACGTCCGCATCGCTAAAGGAAAGATCGAGTTATCAAAGTTAAGGGATATAGATATCGAACATGGGATGTTCCAGCTTCCAAAGAAAACGAATGTTCCGAAGGAGAAGCATGAAAAAGAGATCTATACAAAGCTCGGAAGCAAGGACGATACGATCATCATTGGAGAAGATTTCAAGAATATCCAATATCAATTGGCCAAGTGCTGTAATCCACTTCCTGGAGATAAAGTATTTGGTTTTATAACGATCAATGAGGGAATTAAGATCCATCGCTACAATTGCCCGAATGCAGAGCATCTGATGTCTAAAATGGCCTATCGATGTATCAAGGCAAGATGGAAGTCTCAGGAGTTGATCGAGCGCATTGCAGCGATTCGCATTTCAGGTATCGATACGTTAGGATTAGTGAATAAGCTAACAGAGATCATCTCCAATCAGCACAATGTCAACATGAAATCTATTTCCTTCGAAACGGACGATGGAATATTTGAAGGGAAGATCAAAGTGCTTGTTTATGATACAGAACACCTGGAACAGTTAATGCGCAAATTTGAACAGGTAGAAGGGGTGAAGAGTGTTTCTCGTTGGGATACAGATGAGGAATTGATCCACTGATCAACGATATTTTTCAAGTAAGAGTTCTTTTGGACGTAGTCCCGGGGACCAGTTAAATCCTTTCAAAAGCCATTCTTTTTCATTGATCTGATCCATGGGGTAGAATACTCCATCCGGATGATCGAAATAGGTGATTCCCGAAATTTCTCCACTATCTACATAGAACCTAAGATCGCTGGAGTACAGTCGGTTCATGCCGATGCGCTTAACGATCAGAGACGAATCTTCCTTTTCCTCTTTTAATGGATAAAAGATCGTGGAAGCATTCCCTGACACGTCAGCTCTGTAAAGGTCATTTTCAGTATTGAAATACGCATAAAGCTCCTTTCCGCCAATCTGATTATAATACAGGCCCGAGTCAACTTCCATTATAGTCATTGCGTTATTTCTGATGTGGATCCTGTCCAAAATAGTATCCTTGAAATAAAGGGTTAAAGAATCACCAGAGAGCTGAGCGTTTTCATGCCAAACCATCGGTTGATCGAACAAGTGAAAAACATCAGCCGTATCGTTAAAAAGGAGACTATCACATGTAGCGGTCGTTGGACCATTGAAAATAGAGACATTATGATACCCTTTGATCAGGTACACATTTCCTGTGGTATCTCCGAAGATCTCAAGCGTATCGGCTAGAACATAGGTAGTATCCTTTTTCGAGATTCTGCGGGCAGCAGCGTTTTCGTTCAACCTGAAATAATGATCTTTTTCGGCACTATATCCTTTCTGGCCATAAAAGGTATTTCCTTCAGTCGTATCTGTGTAACAAACATTTCCAAAGGCTATTGTTATTCCTTCCTGTGAAATGTAATGTAAAGTGTCAGCGGATATGATCTCAGGTCCATTCGTCACTTTTGCATTTTTGTGAATAAAGGATTCTTCAGTATTCACATTGAACCAACCTCTCTCACACTCGATCACAACAGTATCTTTTTTGATCCTTGTCGGGCCATAGAAATAGGTTTTTTGCTCCTGATAGCTGTAGCGAAGAGTATCGGTAGTCATCGTCACTTGATCATTGGTGTACTTTACTTTTCCACCGACAGTGAAACTTCTGGTTTCAGGATAAAAATAGCCTGTTCTGCTGGTTAGAACCTCTGATGAAGTGATACTCTCGATCCTCCCACCATGACGATAGATTCCCAGGCCTTTTTTTGCATCGTATTCGAGCGTATCTGTTGTGAGCTTGTATTCAAGATCTCTCACGCGAACATGTCCCCAGAGCTTGGCTCTTTTTAGTTTTCCATTGTAATACAATGAATCGCAATAGAGATTGATGTCATCTTTTGTAATATGGACATTACCGTATGCTTTAACGATCTGAGTCTTATCAAAGTAATGCGCTGAATCACAATACATCGTATTTCCCTGATACTTAAAGTTTACTGTACCAACCAAACGATGGGCACCTGTCTTTTCGTTATAACCCAATTTTTCAGAGCCTGGCATTAATTCCAATATCGAACCCTGAGTGAATCCCTTGTCTGGATTCAAAAAAAATGCGCTTAATACAATAAGCGCAAGTTTTACGATATGGAAATTTTTATTGATCAAATTACCTGAGGTACTTCTTTCGTTAGTGTTTGTTTTCTATCCGGTCCAACTGAAACGACGGTGATCGGCACTTCCAATTTTTGTTCCAGATATTTCACATAGTCTGTCAAAGCCTTCGGTGATTGATCCAATTCAGTCAGCTGAGTTAGATCACTGTTCCAACCTGGAAGTTCTTCATAAACGGGAATTACCTCAGTATCGTTTATATCGAATGGGAAATAATCCACTTTTTCTCCATTGATGATGTAATGTGTACAAGCTTTGATGCTTTCAAAACATCCCAGTACATCAGCCTTCATCATCGAAAGCTCTGTTACACCATTGATCATGATCGCATATTTCAGCTGAGGTATATCAATCCATCCACAACGACGAGGCCTACCTGTTGTAGCGCCAAATTCGTGTCCTTCTTTTCGGATCAATTCACCAACCTCATCATTCAATTCGGTAGGGAATGGACCGCTACCAACTCTGGTACAATACGCCTTGAAAATACCGATCACCTTTCCGATCTTATTTGGAGCAACCCCTAGACCTGTACAAGTTCCTGCAGTCACAGTGTTCGATGAGGTAACAAATGGATAGGTTCCAAAATCGATGTCAAGCATGGTTCCCTGAGCCCCTTCAGCAAGGATCTTTTTACCAGATTTGATCGCTGTGTTCAAATAGTGCTCACTGTCTACGGCAGGAAGTTGACGAAGTGTTTCAATTCCTTCCATCCAAGGACCTTCAAGTTCTTCCAAATTGTACTCAAAACCTTCGTAATGCTTCAGGATACCGACATGTTTTTCAACAAGTGAATCATATTTTTCCTTGAAGTTAGGAGAGAAGATATCCCCAACTCTAAGACCGTTTCTTCCGGTTTTATCCATATACGTCGGTCCGATTCCCTTTAATGTAGATCCGATCTTGTTTTTCCCTTTGGCATTTTCTGACGCAGCGTCCAGCAAACGATGAGTAGGAAGGATCAAGTGTGCCTTTTTCGAAATCAGCAATCTGCTCTTAATGTCAATTTTGAAAGGAGCCAGCTTCTCAAGCTCTTTCTGAAATATTACAGGATCGATAACGACTCCATTTCCTACAAGGTTAATAACACCCTCGCGAAAAATTCCGGAAGGGATTGTATGAAGAACATGCTTGATGCCTTCGAATTCGAGTGTGTGACCTGCATTCGGTCCACCCTGGAAACGAGCAATGATATCGTATTGAGGGGTAAGAACATCAACGATCTTTCCTTTTCCTTCGTCACCCCATTGTAATCCTAATAATACGTCTACTTTCATTATTTACTGAAATAGTTTATTGATTCATTTTTTGAGTCGAAAATGGTAAACAGGCTATTCACCTTTGACAACTCGAATATTTTCTGAACATTGCCTTTCAATCCACAAAGAATAAGCTCTCCATTTTCAATTCTGCTTCTTGTAAGGTTCTTCACAATAAAATTGATCCCACTCGAATTGATATGCGTTAATTCTCTTAGATCGAACACAAGACATGAGGAGTCGATCAATCCGGGCTCATTTAGCTTTTCGAGGTCAGAATCCGATAGGATCTTTCCTGAAAATGAAATGACCTGCACGTTTCCGTGCTTTTCACTGTTGATCTTTAAATTCATTGCTCTTCTCCTTGATTTTCGTTACGAACTCCATAGAAGTACAAAGAATGGTGCTGAATATGCACTCCAAAAACTTCTTCAATGGTCGCTTTGATATGCTGAATTCTTGGGTCGCAAAATTCGATCACTTCGCCAGTATCAGTGCAGATCACATGGTCGTGCTGTTTTGAACCATGTGATTTTTCAAATTGAGCAATGTTTTTTCCGAATTGGTGCTTTCTAACCAGATTACAAGCCAATAAAAGTTCGATGGTATTGTAAAGTGTTGCTCGGGAAACTCTGTAATTCTGGTTCTTCATTTTGATATACAGTGATTCGATATCAAAATGTCCCTGATAGTTATAGATTTCTGCTAGTATGGCGTAACGTTCCGGAGTTTTTCGGTGACCGTTCTGCTCAAGATAGGCAGAGAAAATGTTTTTTACTGTTAGTTGTAAGTCCTGATTCGACATCCGGCTTCTTAAAGGACAAAATTAGTCAAATATTTTCATGTTATCGCGGGTTTTTATACACATTGAATAAGTCATGAATAGGGCATAAGAGCCATTTATTCACAATTTTCGAGAACATAGTGTGCTTAATGGGTGCTAAGTTTTTGTATTACTTTTAGTCCCTAATGAAAAGATACTTCAATTCGTCCTGGATCTTGATCGCACTTTGTGCCTTTATTGTACTTTTTCGGATAAGCCACATCGACGAAAAGGAATTTTCATGGGATGTTTTTGGATACTATCTTCCGTTACCTGCCACTTTTGTGTATGAAGATCCAATGTTGAATGACATAAGTTGGGTGGAAAATGTAAACAATGAAAAACAGTTAACAGACACACTTTATCAGATCTCTCGGACACCTGAAGGGGAACCGATGTATTTCTTTTTCCTTGGAATGTCTATGGTATACCTGATCTTCTTTCTGATTGGACATGGGGTTGCGGCAGTTGCAGGTTATCCGATGGATGGTTTTTCTGAGCCTTACATCTATTCGGTGGTAGGAGGGATGTTACTCATTACAATTGTCGGTCTTATCTTTCTTCGCAAAATATTATTAAGGCATTTTAGTGATCTGACCACTTCAATTCTGTTGATCCTATTAGTGATCGGAACAAATTATTCCCATCACATGACATTAAAAAATCTGGAAACCGTCAATGTGTTGTTCACAATGGTATGTATTGCTGTTTGGTGCACGATCCGGTGGCACGAGGACCACAAATTAAAATACTTGCTTGGAATTATTTTACCCATTGGATTGATGGCTCTTATAAAACCCAGTGAGATCCTGTTTGCCATTTTTCCGTTAGTTTATGGAGTTCATGACAAGCAATCTTTCCATGATAAAGTTGGATTGATCAAACGTCATTATAAACAATTCCTGATGGCGCTGTCCGTCGTGATATTGATCGGATTACCACAAATTATTTACTGGAAACTGAAAACAGGTTCTTTCCTATATGATTCATACATCAATCCTGGAGTTGGACTGGATATTTTCTCTCCTCATATATGGGATAGTCTGTTTAGCTATAGAAAAGGTTGGTTGATCTACACACCAGTCATGCTTTTTGCACTG
>SBFR01000086.1 GCA_006227105.1 Bacteroidota bacterium | reverse complement strand
TTTTTTTTATTTCTTCAACTGATCTCTGAACCAGTATCCAGAATCTTTCACCACTCTTTTTTGAGTAGGGAAATCTACATAGACCAATCCAAATCGGGGCTGATATCCTTCACTCCACTCAAAATTATCTGTCAAACTCCAGACGAAATAACCTTCTACAGGAACACCCTCCTCTTTTGCTTTTTTGACGTAATTAAGATAATTGATAAAGAACTCAGTTCGTTCAGGATCATGAACGGCATCATTTTTCAGTTCATCCTTAACACATACACCGTTCTCTGTAACAATAATGCGTTTCACCTGATCATATTCCCCGAACTGCTTCAGGATCTCATAGATGCCTTTAGGATAGATCTCGAAGCCCATTTCATTCACAGGCGCTCCCCTTTTTTCAGCTGAGACTTCCTTAAACCAAAGGATTGGAATAAACGGTGTTCTTTTTACCACCACTCTGAAATAATTCTGAATACCTATAAAATCAAAATCGAATTTAATAGCTTCCTCATCCCCCGGAAGGATATACTTGTTCAAACGTCTCAGAAAATTCAGAGTCTCTGTATCATAGCCCATGCCAAGGTTTGGTTCAAGAAACAATCTATTCAATAGAAGATCAGCTTTTTTTGCCCCTTTTACATTCTTCTGTTTTCCTTCATAAGGATGTACAACAGAGCAACTAAGAGAAGTACCAATTTCTGCATCCGGAACGACCTTTCGCAATCTCCTACCTGCTTCAGCCATCGACAAATTTACATGGTGAATGGCTTTCAGGTATTTTCTTGGACTTTTCTTTCCAGGAGCATGATATCCTACCATGTATCCCAAACTAACAAATGCAGCAGGCTCATTCATCACCATCCAGTGTTTCACCTTTGAGCCATATTCTTTTCCTAACGTCTCGGTATAATCACCAAACCAATTGATCACTTCGCGATTGGTCCAGCCACCACGATCTTCCAAAGTTTGAGGTAGATCCCAATGATACGCCGTTACCCAAGGTTCAAGACCTTGTCTAATACACTCGTCAATAACCCTATGATAAAATGCAATTCCCTCCGGGTTCACCATGCCTGTGCCTTCCGGGTAAATCCTTGACCATGAAATGGAAAAACGAAAGACCTTAAAATTTAACTGTTTGCAGAGTGCGATGTCTTCCGCATACCTGTGATAAAAGTCGACTGAAGTATCCGCATTGGAACCATCTTTTACCTTTCCTTTTGTAGCTACAAATGTATCCCAGACTGAAGGACCTCTTCCTCCCTCTCTTGTTGCACCCTCTATTTGAAATGCACTACATGCAGTCCCCCATAAAAAATCATCTCCAAAATCAGAAAGAAGGATGGTATCCTTTTGGGCTGATAAGCCAAAACTCAAACAGATAAATACAATTAGCGTTCGTTTCATACCTCAAGAAAAAAGCGGCCTAAGCCGCTTTGATTAATATCCCATTACCATTTCATCCACCAGATGTCCTGCACCTGAATAGACATCCATCACCCACATCACATATCTGATATCCACCACAATATTTCTGCATCGATTCGGGTCGAACATATAATCGCTCATTGTACTTTCCCAAGTTCGGTCAAAATTCAATCCCATCAGATATCCATTTTCATCCAACACAGGCGATCCAGAGTTACCACCAGTTGTGTGATTAGATCCTGTGAAGCATACCCACAATTCTCCATTTTGAGCATACTTCCCATAATCTTTCTTCTTATGTAGATCGATCATTCTTGGTAAAAGCTCAAAATCAGGATTCCCCGTATTGTATTTCGCAATAATCCCATCAAGTGTAGTATGCTCTGTATACATCATTCCATCAGCAGGAGCTGACCCTTCCAGCTGACCATAAGTCACACGAAGGGTACTGTTCGCATCTGCCCAGTGCTTTGCATCCGGGAACATCTCATATTTACCCGCAACATAAACCTTAAGTAATTCGGTCATCTTATCGTTATAGGCATAGTAAGAGGGAACTACAGCATTTCTAAAATCTGTATTGCAAGCACTAAAAAGTCTGTAACCTGCATCCTTTTGTACTTTTTTGACTGATGTTCCTTTGAACTTTTTTAAAAACGCTACATATCGATCCTTGTTAGTCAAAATTGATTTTGAATAGATCAATTTACTCATGGTTGAAACATCTCCTACCAATTTGCTCAAGTCTTCATTTCCGTATTGTTTCAAAAATTCTTCAGTCAGCAACTCAAAGATCTTCTGATCCACATTTGCATCGTAATTTTTAAAGAATCCATCTGCACCATTGATCAATTTATCGATCTGAGCATTCAATGTCCCTTTCTCAGAATAAGTCGTGTAATTCTTTACCAGATCATCAATGTTCCTTGCAAGCTTATACAATTCAGGACCAACATACAAATACTCAATGGCCATTGAATACTTGAACTCCCACTGCACATTATCTTTCGCTAGTTTATTCATTTCTTCAATCACCGATCCGTACGCCTTTTTCCATTCGGGTTTTTCAGCAGCTTTCGCATTGTAAGCACTCTCTCTTTCTAACTTGATCTGAATTGCATCCAGCCTTTTTAATCCATCGATCTGGCCGATCCATTTCTTATAGGCATTTGCAATACTTGCTTGTTTAGCCGCATATTTTATACGCACTTCATCAGAGGCTCTCATTGCCGCATCGATCACACTCAGGGATTTCTCTCTCATTTTGATACGTGCAGGTCTTTCCTTTTCGATGATGAAACTTAAATATCCTGAGGAAACATGTTGCTCGGTTGTTCCCGGAAACCCATACACCATTGTGAAGTCATTTGGCTTGCGATCCTTAAATGAGATCTTCAAGAAATGAAGTGGTGAATACGGCTGATTTTCTTTTGAAAAGTCTGCAGGCTTGTTATCAGGTCCCGCATATATTCTGAACACTGAGAAATCACCCGTGTGTCTTGGCCATACCCAGTTATCAGTATCTCCACCAAACTTACCGATTGAATTCGGAGGTGTTCCAACAAAACGAACGTCTTTGAACACTTCTTTGACAATAAGATAGTAATCGTTTCCATAGTTGAATGGTTTTACTTCGGCATCATAGTGTGTTCCATTCGTTGCATCTTTGATCAGCTGTTCAATGTTTTTTTTCATTGCAGCTTCGATCTTCGCTTTATCAGTTACACCTTCCAAACCAAACATAACAGCATCTGTCACATCATCAATACGCACCATTCTTGAAGCTGTTAAACCAGGATTTGGAAGCTCCTCTGAAAGATCCTTTGCCCAGAACCCATATTTCAAGTAATCTTTCTCTAGAGATGAATGACTCTGAATCTGTGAATATCCACAGTGGTGATTCGTTAACAATAATCCCTTGGATGAAACAAGCTCAGCACTACAACCTCCTCCGAAATGCATGATCGCATCCTTTAAACTGGAGTTATTTACGCTGTAGATATCACTCGCACTTAATTTCATTCCCTTCGCCTTCATGTCGCTTTCAAAAGCAGCGATCAAAGACGGAATTAGCATTCCCTCTTCGGCCAGCATTCTGAAGGACAGGGAAGCAAAAATCAGGATCAATCCTATGTTCTTTTTCATATTTATTTTTTCAAGTGTTCCAAAAATAACCATTCTGCCAAAAAGAACCTGACCGGTCATCACATCAGGTTTTAACTTTAATTCATTTATTGATTCAAATAAAATGAACACTTTTGTGTATGGACCTTTTGAATCTTATTTTTAGACTGGGTGTAGTCATTGCCATTTTTGGATTTTTATTTGGGCTTTTTGAGATCGGACTTTCTATTTTACGTGGTGCGAGGCCTAAAAGCGATGTAGAAGAATATTTGATCAAAGGAATCAAATACGTCTTCCTTGTAAATGTATCTTTTCTGTTTTGCTACGACATCTCAGGCGCCCAATTGTCGATGTACAATGGGATTTTGACAGCTTTGATCTTAACGATCTATTTCATCGGTAAAATTCAGAGTCAGCAGCAACGAATGGTAATGTTTCAGATGATGGGAAATGCCATGTTTCAACAAAAAAAAGCCTTCAATATTAAAGCAGAGATCTTTATCATTGCCTTATCAATGGCCGTATTTGGAGCATTGTTCTTTTTTCCAGAGCTAGCCTCTAATAGTGCCTCCCTTTGGTTCCATGAGAGCATCGTCGATATTCAGGATACACCAGTATTTGGATTTATTTTTAAAGTGATCGGTTTCTTTTTTATGTTAACGATCCTAATTCGATTGTTCTCTTCATTTACCTTTCTTTTATCGGGAAAGGCATTTTCAAAAGCGACGAACCCTGAGTCGAAAGAAAATGATCAGCAATTTGATGATTATGAAGAAATCGAGTGATTATCTGGAGCTGAATAAGGACGCCTGGAATAAAAAAACGGGAGAACACATTCATTCGTCATTTTATGATGTCGAAAATTTCAAAAAAGGGAAAAGTAGTCTGAATGAGATCGAATTGGATCTTTTAGGAAACATCGCGAATAAAGATCTTCTGCATCTGCAATGTCACTTTGGACAGGACACCCTTTCTTTAGCTCGAATGGGAGCCAAAGTTACAGGTGTAGATCTTTCAAATAAGGCTATCGAGGAAGCACGTAAGTTGAGCTCTGAACTTGATACACCTGCCGATTTTATTGAATCAGATGTTTACACGGTTCAGGACAAAATACCACAGACTTCTTTTGATCTTGTATATTCTACCTATGGTACAATTACCTGGCTTCCGGATATGGACAAATGGGCCAAAGTCGTTCAGCAAATGCTGAGACCTGGGGGTAAACTGATCCTGGTTGAATTTCATCCTTTTATCTGGACATTCGATGATCAAATGAAAACGATCGCCTATCATTATTTCAATGAAGAGGAGATCGTAGAGATTACAGAAGGTACGTATACCGATAGAAACGCTCCGATCAAAACAGAAACAGTATCGTGGAATCATTCACTTGACGAAGTGATCGGATCTTTGTTGTCCAACGGATTTTCAATTCAACATTTCAAGGAATACGATTATTCACCCTATCCATGCTTTCCGAATGTTGAAGAATTTCAACCCAAACGATTCCGATTTAAACACATTGAAAAGCGTATACCGATGGTATACTCAATTATAGCTGAGAAGCTAGATTAATTTTCAGATCTTCGATCATCTTTTCTACCTGACCGATCAATGGTTGTACCTCATCATTGATGATCACAAAATCGGCCAACGGTTTTTTTTCTTCGTCAGTCATCTGAACAGCGATCCTCGCTTCAACTTCCTCTTTAGAGACATTGTCTCTTCTCATTACACGTTGTATACGAAGATCTACCGGACACGTGATCAAGGCATTCAGATCCATTCGTTTGTAGACGCCAGTTTCAAAAAGTATAGCCGCCTCATTAAAGACAAGCGAACTCTTTTGCAAACGAGACCATTGGTCGAAATCACTTCGAACCACCGGATGGATCAATTCATTTACGCTTTTTCTTAATTCAGGATCTGCAAAGATCTTACGAGCCATTTCAACCCGGTTAAGAATTCCGGACTGATAAATTTCATCCCCTAGCAGAGCGATCAGTCCTTCTTTTAGATCGTTGTCTTCATGGAGTAATTCCTTCGCTCGAGCATCAGAATAGTAAACAGGGTAACCGATCACCTCGATTACCCTGGACACAATACTCTTACCGGAACCAATTCCTCCGGTAATTCCAACTTTTATTTGATCAGATCTCTTCAACTTCGATCATGGTGAACGGAAGCTTGATGATCGCCTGGTAATCTTCCCCGGCTTCCATCATGTCTTCATCGTCTTCTTCATAATACCAGTTCACTTTCACTTCAGTTCCTGACCCATTGATCTTTTCCAGTTTTTTGAACAGATCAAGGATACATTTTGAAGAAGAAGTATTGAAATACTCTAGTTTCACTTCAACCACTGTAGTCGGACTTGGTGAAGATCCATAATGATCCACCCAGTCATTCAATGGCTTATAGAATTCAATAGAATTCTCAGGGATTGAACGACCGCGTAATTCAAGCTTACCGTTTTCTCCATTAAAAGTGATGGACGGTGTTTTCGCTGAAGCTTCAAGGACTAACATTTCTAACATACGCTTATACTTAATCTATTTTTACATTGAGACAAAAGAAACTTCTCTCATTATCAATATTTAAAAATTCAAAATCCAGTTTATTTCCTGATTTTCTGGCAATATCTATCATACCAAGACCCGCGGTTCCTTTTGAAGAAACAACAGACGACTCAAGTGAATTCTGGTAATATTCCTTCAATCCTTCTTTGTCCATTGTATTGATGATCTTCAATCGCTCTTTAAGGTCTTCTGCACGTTCATTGTCTATATAATTCCCTGTTCTTACCATAAATGCATTTCCTTCTTTGGCAATCATTACCAATGCTGTTCTTCCATCCGGATAATCATCAGCATGATGGTACAGATTCTGAAGGCACTCGACAAGAACATTAAAGACCTTCTTTCTAACTCGTGGAGATTCGTTGGATGACTCCATTCTGGACTCCATGATCTGTAAGATCGAAGTGAGCAGATCTGCAGTAACAATACCCTTAAAGGAGAGGATCACATTCTCCTCATCCATTGTTTTATAAAGGCTGTATACTTTTTGCAGTGACATGTCTTAAGCAAATATAACCAATTGAGCGAATTCTATTATTACTCTGATTGAAGATTCGAGAGACATTTGTTTTTATCTTTACCTCATGAACAAAACAGAATGGTTCAAGGATTGGTTCGATACCGAATATTACCATTTACTATACGCAAACCGTAACGATGAAGAGGCAGAAGTGTTTATCTCCAACCTTTGCGATCATCTGAAAATTAAATCAGGATCAGATGTCCTTGACTTGGCTTGTGGTAAAGGAAGACATTCACGAACCTTGAACAAACTTGGGTTCAAAGTGACGGGTGCAGATCTATCAGGAAATAGTATCAAAGAGGCAATACTTGAAGGACCTTCGGAAATACACTATGTGGTCCATGACATGAGAGAGGTCATACCACAAGCAACATTTGATGTTATTTTCAACCTGTTTACAAGCTTCGGTTATTTTGATGGACTATCAGATAATGCACGAGTAATTCAAAGTATTTCGACGATGCTTGAAAAAGACGGATTGCTCGTAATTGATTTTATGAATGCCCGAAAAGTGATCGATCATTTGGTCAAAGAAGAAGTCAAGAATGCGGGACATATCGACTTTAACATTTCCAGAAGATACGACGGGAAACATATTTTTAAAGACATCAAATTTAACGATGACGATTGTGAGTATCACTATACAGAAAGAGTTCAAGCCTTGTTTAAAAATGATTTTGAGCAATTGTTAGATGCAGAAGGCTTAACTATAATTCATACTTTTGGAAACTTTGATCTTGAGCCATTCAACGAAGAAAACTCAGATCGACTGATCATCATCGCAAAGAAATAAATGGAAAGTATCTGGGTATATAGTAGTCTTTTATTATCGGTGATCATCGGTGGTGTGATGGTAACCAAATTGGAAGCGACCAATAAAACACAGACGATCAAATTACTTCTAGCTTTCAGTGGTGGTTTTTTATTGTCGATCGCATTTCTCCATTTTATTCCTGATTTGTACGCCGACGAATCTGCTTCCATTGGAATGTATATCCTTCTGGGATTCCTTATTCAATTGATCCTGGAATTCTTCTCTGGTGGTATTGAGCATGGTCATGTTCACGTGCACAAGGGACAAAAATTACCGTGGGGACTGTTCATCTCATTGTCCGTTCACTCAATTCTTGAAGGA
Organism: Bacteroidota bacterium; assembly: GCA_006227105.1. Taxonomy (GTDB): domain Bacteria; phylum Bacteroidota; class Bacteroidia; order Flavobacteriales_D; family Crocinitomicaceae; genus M0103. Next base: position 2,601 of record SBFR01000086.1, on the reverse strand, counting down.
ATTCCTCTGGGAAATCAACTTACGGGCCATGAGATCTTAGCATCGGATCACCATCACCACAATGATGATTCATTGCTTTTAGGGATTCTTTTTCATCAACTTCCTGTATCCATTGCTTTAATGACACTGTTGATTAATACAAGTATTGGTAAATCGAAAGCATGGCTGGTTTTGATCCTTTTTGGGTTAATGACGCCGCTTGGTGTCTTTTTAGGTTCGATGGAGATCCCTGGTATTGATTCTCTGGATTTTCACATGATCCTCGCAGTGGTGGTCGGGATGTTCCTTCATATTTCAACCACCATCATTTTTGAAACTTCCGAAAACCACAAATTCAATTTATTAAAGCTCATCAGCATTTTCGTGGGCTGTGCGCTGGCCATATTTATCAATTGATGGAATTCGATTTTACCATACTTACCGATCACAGATATGTCGACCCCTCAGACCGGAGTCCTTATGTGGAGAATATTCTGACCGAAGATCAACTCGTTCAAAAGGCACTCGAAAGAAAAGGATTTAACGTTCAAAGGATCAGCTGGGATGATAAGCACATGGACTGGAAACAGACCAAATTTATTGTGTTCAGAACCACTTGGGATTACTTTGATCGATTTGAAGAATTTAGTACATGGTTGAACAAAGTTTCCAAAGAAACGATTCTGATCAATAGTGAGGAGCTGATCCGATGGAACGTTGATAAACACTATCTGGCAGATTTGGAAGCAAAAGGAATTAACATTCCAAAAACGCATTTCCTGGAAACAGGCAATTCAGTTGATCTCAAATCCTTTCTAAAGGAAGAAGGTTGGGAAAAATTGATCGTTAAGCCTTGTGTATCAGGTGCCGCTCGACATACTTACCTAGTAGATGAAAATAACATTGATGACGTAAATGATATACTGAATGATCTTCTTCGAAAGGAAGCAATGATGATCCAGGAATTTCAGGATAAGATCGTCACGTACGGAGAAGTTTCATTGATCATGTTTGGAGAAAATTATAGTCACGCTGTACGGAAAAAAGCGAAATCGGGAGATTTCAGGGTTCAGGATGACCATGGCGGAACACTGCACGATCATGATGCTTCTGATGAAGAAATCTTATTTGCACAAGCTTGTCTTCAGGCATGTCCTGAGTTACCTTCTTATGCCAGAGTTGACCTGTTTTACGATAACAATGGTAAAATTGCCTTGGGAGAACTTGAATTGATAGAACCCGAGCTTTGGTTCAGAAGAAGACCTGAAAGTGCGGTACTCTTCGCGAATGAATTAAAGAAAGTATACGATTTCCATTCAGGAGATCATTCGTAAGAATGTCTTCCACATGATCCTAAGATCCTGAGACAATCCGGGATTGCTAAGGTATTTTTTATTCAGCTCGATCTTGGCAGGCATGATCTCATTTACATACGTTTGAACAGGGTCACTGGAATTCCCCAACAACTCATTTTCCTTAAAATATTCGATGGACGCATAGTCTGTGATCCCCGGCAATACCGTTAGTATTTCACGTTGCTCCTCAGAATAGAGATCTACATATTCCTTGACTTCAGGTCTCGGACCAACAATGCTCATTTCGCCCTTCAATACGTTGATAAATTGAGGGAATTCATCCAGCTTAAATTTTCGGATAAACGCTCCTGAATTAGTGATCCTCGGGTCTCTCATACCAACAGTCAACTTCCCTTCTTTATCAGCATTGACCTTCATAGAACGAAGCTTCAGCATGTAAAATGGAACTCCATTCTTCCCGATCCTTTCTTGACGATAGAAAATCCCACCTTTTGATTCCAAGACGATCCAGAGACCGATCAGGATTCCGAATGGCAGAAAGATCAAGAGAATGACCAAGCTGACGATTATGTCAAAGATCCTTTTCACCCAAACACCTTATGAACAGCAGATGTAACAGCGGATATAACGGTACGAACTTGTTCATCGCTTAGATCGAAATAGACCGGCAATGAGATCTCATTCTGGTATTTGGCCCATGTTTCAGGATAATCCTGAATCGAGTACCCTCTTTTCTTGTAGGCGGTTAGCGTAGGCAACGGAAGAAAATGAACGTTCACTGAAACATCCTGATCAAAAATAGCCTGCATAATCGAATCTCTCTGAGGCTCTGTTGCTCCTTTGATCCTTAATTGATATAAATGGTAGCAGCTGGTCTTTCGGTCGGTTGTATGAACTGGAAGGATCGCCCAATTTTCTTTACCGAAAGCCTCATCGTATTGAGTAAAGATTGATTTCCTTCGATCAAGATTCTCCTGGTAACGCTCCAATTCGATCAAACCAATTGCGGCTTGAAGATCGGTCATATTACATTTAAACCCTGGTTCCTCAACATCATAGCGCCAGTTCCCTTTCTGTGTTTTTGCCAGTGCATCTTTATTCTGTCCGTGAAGGATCAGGGTACAAAACTCTTTATAGATCGCATCATGATCGAATCCTTCAGGAAGGTTGAAGCACAACGCACCGCCTTCAGCAGTCGTTAGATTCTTCACCGCATGAAATGAGAAGCTGGTTACATCCGTTAAAGCACCTGATCTTTCTCCATCCATAATCGCCCCAAAGCTATGCGCGGCATCGCTGATCACCA
>SBFR01000013.1 GCA_006227105.1 Bacteroidota bacterium | reverse complement strand
CCAACTCAAACGACTAGTTACCCTGTGATCGTTTCAGATGAATGTCAAACCTTTACAGTTAATGGATCTACTACTGTTACTGTGGTAAGACCAACGGCAGATTTCTATGCATCAAGCCCACTTTTATTTGACGATGTTCCAGTTACATTCACAAATACTTCATTGAATGCTGTCGATTACTTCTGGGAGTTTGGTGATGGAAATGTTTCGACCAATGTAAATCCAAGCAATACGTATGAAGAACCGGGCAGCTATTACATTACCTTAATTGCCATCGATGAGAAAGGCTGTAGGGATACGGTGACTTATCCAATTGGTATTGAAGAGGCATATTACGTATATGTGCCAAACGCATTCACTCCGGATGGACATAGAGACAACAGTTATTTTTCAGCTAGCTTCTATGGCGTAGATCGGGCAAGTGTGACCATCTTTAATCGATGGGGTGAATTGATCTTTGAATCAAACGAAATGGACTTCAAATGGGACGGCACCTACCAGGGTATTATGCAACAAGACGGCACCTACACTTGGAAGATCACCTATATCACGAACTCAGGAAGAGAGATCAAGATCGTAGGACACATAAATCTCCTTAAATAATTACAGGGATTTTGTTCTTCCTCCATCTACAGGTACGTTAATTCCATTGATATAACCCGCAGCAGGAGAAGCTAAAAAAGCAATGGCTGCTCCAACCTCTTCTGGCTCGGCAATTCTTTTCATTGGTGATTCAGCTCCCATTTCAGTAAAAATATCATCAACCGACTGTCCGGTTAACTCAGATTTTACTCCGGCAATACTTTTTAATCTTGATGTATTGGTTGCTCCAGGCAAAACATTATTTACAGTGATCCCATAACCACCTAATTCATTCGCAAGTGTTTTGCTCCAGTTGGCAACCGCACCGCGAATCGTATTTGACACACCAAGGTTTGGAAGCGGTTGTTTCACACTTGTGGAGATCACATTAATTATTCTGCCGTAACCATTCTTGATCATTAAAGGAGTTAATGACTGCATTAAAATATGATTGCAGATCAAATGCTGATTAAACGCCGATAAGAACTCAGCAACAGTTGCATCTTTAATAGCCCCTCCTTTTGGGCCACCAGTATTGTTGATAAGGATATGGCAATCGCCCCCATCAGAAACATAAGAATCAATGGCAGTTTTTACATTTTGAGGATTCGAAAAATCAGCAACTACATAGGAATGAGTTTGATCTCCAGAATTTACTAATTCAGCAACGGATGCCTTAAGTGCTTCTTCATTACGAGCGATCAATACTAAATTTGCGCCTAATTTAGAGAGCTCTTCTGCTGCAGCCTTGCCAATTCCCTGTGTACTTCCGCACACGATTGCCGTTTTTCCTTTCAAATCCAAATTCATGATCCAAATATTTTCACGAAGATACATTTTAACCATTATTAGGATAAGCGAATGTGTTAAAATATTCACTATAACCCTATAAATTGTCATTTATGTACCCTTTACGAAAACTAATTGTTACCTAGGTTGTTATTAAGGTTTGATATTAGTTAAATTTGCATTTCAAACAAAAATGATTGGTTTATGAAAAATTATTACGTCAAATGGCGGGGCATTGCCTTAAGCTGTTTCTTAATGTTTAGCGCTCTCTCGAGTCTAAACGCGCAAGTAAGTGCATACTTGTTTCAGTATTCAGTAGGATCCTACACTCCGATTACAGGTGGTTCTGTATTAGGTACTGCTACAAATGATGATACGAGCTTTCCTAACTTGCCGATAGGATTTTCCTTTGTATATAACGGAAATACCTATACTCAGTTTAGTTGTCAATCCAATGGATTTATTGCAATGGGTACTACCATTACAAGTAGTTACACTCCATTGAGTACAGGGTCCACAAATAACGTAATTGCTGCATATGGTGACGACCTTCAAGGAAATACAACCACGGGGAATTTACGTTATGAAACAATTGGAACTGCTCCAAACCGTATTTTGGTGGTTCAGTGGACTAGCTATAGAAAATTCGCTGCTACCGGAGATAACTACAATTTTCAAATCAGACTACATGAAACTACGAATATTGTTGAAGTCGTATACGGTGGAGTTACAAACAACGCGACGACAAATACTGGTCATGTTGGTTTGAGAGGAGCGTCGAATGCTGATTTTAACAATAGAACTACAGCGACAGATTGGACTGCTACTACTGCAGGTGGAGCTAATAATGCGACATGTACTATTTCTTCTACAGTGTTCCCTGCATCAGGTACTACTTTTAGATGGTTATCTTGTCCAACAGTAGCACCTACTGTTATGGGAAGTTCAATTTGTACTGGTAATACAGCGGACATTACTGCAACATCTACTCTAGGAGGAACTATTAATTGGTATGATGCAGCAACTGGAGGTAATTTAGTGGGAACTGGATCACCATTTACAACACCTGTTCTTTCTGCCACTACCTCTTTTTTCGCAGCTGAATCTTTCGGTGCTTGTCCTGAAACACCAACTGCTGAAGCAATTGTTAACGTAGATGCTGTTGTGGTTACTTTGGATCCAGTAAATATCCTTTGTAATGGTGACCTAACAGGGTCATTTACTCAATCCTCTGTTCAGTGTGGTACTGGTCCGTTTACCTATTCAATTGATGGTGGCGCATTCGGCCCTATTCCAACAAACATGGCGGCAGGAACTTACTCAATCGTTGTAATGGATGCAACGATGGCTACAACGTCTCCTATCTCTCTTACAATTACGGAGCCTTCTTCACCATATAACATCACATTTGTGAATGTTGGATACTATTCTGCAGGTGTAACATGGATGAGTGATGGTACTGAAACTTCTTGGGACGTTGAAATCGGTCCTGCTGGATTCACTCCTGGAACAGGAACAACCCAAACAGTTTCTACAATGTCTGCATCGTTTACAGGATTAACTGAGGCGACTAGCTATGATGTTTACATCACTCCAGCTTGTTCTGGAAACGAAACACCGGGTACAGCAGTTTTAACGACGAATCAAGGATTCTTTACTTATGACAATGCTTGTGGTCCTGGATTTATCGATATCTCTGCAACTGGAACTTCAACGTTCGTTGTAGATGAAGCTGAATTTGGTGTTACTATGCCATTCACTTTCAATTATCAAGGTCTGAATGTTACAGACATTACCATAGCCGACAACGGTGGAGTTATTTTGAATACATTAACTGCATCTTTAGGATTTGGTAACACAGCTATTACAGGAACCACAGCTAACGGTCTTTACCCATTCTGGGATGACCTTGACGATGGTGACATTTACTATGAAACAGTGGGAACTGCTCCAAACAGAATGTTCATCGTTCAATGGGAAAACAGACCTCATTTCGTAGGAGTTGCTGGACAAGATATCACTTTCCAGTTAATCATTGAAGAGGCGACTGGTGAAGTTTACTTCTTATATGAAGATGTTGTATTTGGTGGTACTCAAACTTCTTCTGATTATGGTGCATCTGCAACTATTGGTGTTGCTGGTCCTACAACAGATGTTCAGGTATCTTTCAACAACGCTACATACTTGCAAAATAACTCTTGTGCGCACTTCTACTACGCGCTTTGTCCTAACCCAGTTAACCCTATCGTAACTACATTCCAGGAAGAGGTGATCATTGATTGGTCTGCTGGTTTATACGGTGAAACTGATTGGACTGTGATCTATGGTCCTGCTGGATTTGATCCTGCAACAAGTGGTACAACTTTGACTACTTCATCTCCAAGCATCAACATTCTTGGATTGACGCAGATCACTCAATATGATGTTTACATCTATTCAGAGTGTATGTTGGATAACTTAACTTCTCCAGGATTATTGGTAGAATTCCAGACATTACCTTGGTGTAACACTCCAACTGGTGGAACGAACGCTACTGCTGTAGATTCATTGTTTGCAAACTGGAACTGGACTGAAGTTACAGGAGCACCAAATGCGCTTACTGGATTCAACATTCTTTACGGTAACTCAGGATTTGATCTTTATTCAGGAACTCCAGTTATTGCTGATGCTGTAGATAACTCTGATACAATTGTAAATGCTGCATTCCTTGCAGGTGGAGTTTATCAATACTATGTTCAGGCTGAATGTGGTACAGATACTTCTAATTATGCTGGTCCATTCACTTTTGTGATGCCTCTATCAAACGACTCAGTTTGTGGTGCAGAAATGTTAATGGCTGACGGAACAGTATACTTGTTCAACAACGCTGGTGCTACAGTAGGAACTGGTGAATCGGCTATTGCACCTGGAGCAACAGGATTCCAGAATGAAACAGGTTGGGGTAACTCAACATTGAATAATTCGACTTGGTACATGTTTGAAGCACCTGCTTCTGGAAATGTTCGCATCAACCATAATGTGGGTAATGCATATGCTGGTCAATCTGCGGTTTATGAAGTAACAGATTGTGGTGACTACGCTACTTTCACATTGATTGCCGCTAATGACAATTCAATGGTGAACAACGCAGCTGCTCCTAACTATACAATTTGTGGTTTAACACCTGGAGCAACATATTACCTTCTTCATGATGGTAACTCTGCTACAACTGGTAACCACGTGATCTCGATCATTCCAATCAATCTTAATGCTGGTGCATACACTTCTACAATTGATGTGTGTACAGGTGGAGACGTTAACTTGTTTGACGGTATCACAGGAAATGACGCTGGTGGTGTTTGGACAGCAATGAATGCTGCTGCTGCAACTCAGTTAACTGACAGCATTTGGAACTCTGCAGGTCTTGCATACAATATTCCATTTGAATTCGAATACAGATTGACTGACGGTTGTGCATATGACTCAGTGATTGCATTGGTTGAAATCTTCCCATTGTCTTCTGCTGGTCCTGATGGTTCAATCACAGTTTGTCGTAACGAGCCTGTTGATCTTCTTTCTGGACTTTCTGGAAATGTTGATCTAGGTGGAACATGGTATGATCCTTCAAACCAACCATTGTCTAATTCAGAGATCGTGGCATCAAACTTCCCTGGACAGTTTAACTACGATTACGTTACTGGAAATGGTGTTTGTCCAGATGATACAGCTTTAGTTCTTGTAAATGTTCTTAGTACTTGTGACTATTTGAATATTCAGGAAATGTTCTTCGCTGATATGACTGTTTATCCAAACCCTTCAAATGCTGTATTCAATGTTGCTAACTACGGTTCAACAGAAGTATTCAGCTACGAGGTAACTGATATCGACGGTCGTGTGATCACTTCTAAGGAAGCAGCGATCAATGGTACAACAACTACTGAGATCGATCTTAAAGATAAAGTGACAGGAGTTTACTTCATCAAAGTATACAATGAGAATGCTGAAAAGACATTCAGAGTTGTACTCCAGTAATTGATCTTAACAATAGAAAGGGCAGTCGTTTGACTGCCCTTTTTTTATTTCTATTTCAGTCATAATACTTACTTTTAATAAAAATTTGAACGTCATGTTGATGCCTTTTAATCTTCAAGAATGGATCGATGAAAACAGAGATCTTCTTAAGCCCCCAGTGGGAAATGTTAATCTTTATAAGGAAGCCGGAGATTTTATTGTGATGATCGTTGGTGGACCAAATGCACGTAAAGATTACCATTATAACGAAAGCGAAGAACTCTTCTATCAGATCGAAGGTGATATTACTGTTCGTGTTCAATTGGATGGTAAAGCAAAAGACATTCAAATCAAACAGGGTGATATGTTCCTTCTTCCCGGAAATATTCCTCACTCTCCTATGAGAGGGCCAAATACTGTAGGATTAGTCGTTGAAAAAGTTAGAAAAGGAACTGATCTGATAGACGGATTAATGTGGTTCTGCGAGGAATGTAATCATCCTTTAAAAGAATACAAATTCAAACTGGAGAATATTGAAAAGGACTTCCTGCCAAGATTCAGAGAGTTTTACACTTCACTGGAAATGAGAACATGTAAAGCTTGTGGACATGTAATGGAAGCAGACGAAAGATTTATTTAAGATCTAATCAAATATTATGGAAGGGAAGTTTTACTTCCCTTTTTTGTTTTCTATCTGATCAGATTTATGTGACCTGTTTGTTCAAACATTTCATCTGTTTCGTAACCGTAATACTGGATCTTCCAGGTGTAAGTTCCATCCTGACACATTATTCCTTCATACGTTCCATCCCAGTAATCATCAAAAGAGTTCATCTGAAAGATCAATTCACCCCAACGGTTATAAATCAAAAGTTCGAAAGATTCGATATTAGAACCTATGACCTGAAAAACATTATTATGTTCATCACCATCTGGTGTGAATGTATTAGGAATGTAAAGTATTGGGTCGTAGTGAATCGTAACGCTATCCCAGGCAACACAACCATTCTCGTCCGTAAATGTTACCAGATAGGAAATGTTCTGATCAGGAGAGGTGGTTGGAGATTGACACGACACACAACTTAAAAATTCTGCTGGAGACCAAACATATGTCCCGTCTGAATTACCTTCAGCATCTAATGGAATGACATCGCCATAAAAAGCAAAAACATCTGGTGATGTCTGGACAAATGGCGCAGGGAAAAGATCAACGAAAACTGACGAACTATTTGTACATCCGTTCGCATCCGTTCCAATTACTGTGTACAAGGTCGGTTGTTGAGGTCGTACCTGCACAAGCGATGCATTTGGATTAGTCAATATCGTTGAAGTTGGAGACCATGAATATGAAACACCTCCAGTCGCCCAAATAGTTGCAACTTCACCCGGGCAAATAATCGTATCGTTCCATGCATCTATGACTGCATTTACAACATCAACAAAAACACTATCCGTGGCAAATCCACAGGCATTGAAGAAATCACAATAATAATACATATCACTTTGCGGAGTTATTATCACCGTCGATCCTGTAGTTGAAGAAATATTTTGATTCGGAGACCATACATAAGTATCACCCCCTGAAACTGTGATAGTAGTAGAAGACCCTTCACAGACTTCTAAAAAATCGGGCATAATGGGTATTGGTGGATCATAAAATACTGATATAGTTACTTGATCAGTAAATTCACAACCTTCAGTAGATTGCACCTGAACTGTATACGTCGTGGTAACTGTTGGGGTCGCAACAGGGTTTTGAATAGTTGGGTCATTCAGATCGCCGGATGGAGTCCATGCAAAAACATCGCCGTCAGAAACGTATAAATATGCCGAATTACCAATACACACTGAGGTATCCGGTGAAATCACAGGATCAAACGGTAAAACAGGAACTGTTACTTGAACGGTATCAATACCACAGCTGTCGCTGATCACAACTGTAAAGGTTGTTGTCTGATCAAGTGTGGTATACGGAGTCGGACTTGTTGGATCATCCACCAAACCAGCGGGTGACCATGAGTATACAGAACCACCAAATGCCTCGAGCTGATAGGAGTCTCCCGGACAAATTGGACCAGGTGGTTGAATCACTCCGCCTTGAAAGTCGCCAATATTCACTTCAAACTGCACAGAATCCGGAGAAAAGCAACCGTTTGAATCGGCAACAACCAAGGTCACCGTATAATTCCCCGGACCTGCATAATAATGTACAGGATTTACCTCTGTTGAGGTGGAGCCATCACCGAAATCCCATAAGAATGAATTTCCATTTGCACTGTTATTGTTGAATATCACTGGATCAGGTAAACAAATCAAAGGTTCAGGCTCGGAAACAATTGCTTCTATCTGGGCCAATTCGAACTTAAAGGCAGCGAGGTTACAATTCGGACTTGGATTCGCTGGAGACCAACTGCCGGGTGTACTCGTAAATCCATAATCATTTCCACCACAGGCCCCGCACACCGCATGATAGATCCTGCCTGATTTGTCAAATCGACTTGTTCCCCCATCAACGTGGTTGTAACTCGTCGTTACGCCTCCCATAAAAGTGGCATATTTCAATTGATCAGCATCTTGTCCAAGCACCCCAATCCAGAAATTACTCCCATTCGTGTTTGTTTGAAAAGCCATGTTATCTGGGCCACTGGTCACCGGAAATCCATTCGTCGTTGACATGGTTGCCTGACTATACGATGTGTTCTGGTTTAATATTCCTCCCCAGCCTGCCAAATAAATATCGTAGCAATCAGAGATCAGGAATGCAGTAGGAGAAATCTCAACATTACCCGTACCCGCACCGATCATTGTTGTCCATTCAATGGTCGAAAGATCAGTCGAAAACTTTTGAATAAACTGTCCGGAATTTGGATTTCCATACACACCGGGAGAGATTGCCCATGAAGATTGTGTTTGCCCCAGAACATATACTTTGTCATCGATGTCGAGCTGGACAAAATAGGACTGATCATATTCATTTTGACCTAAATATGTTCCACTTAAGAACCCTCCCGTTGCACCATTCAATCGAACTAAATATCCATCTGACAATCCTCCATTTGCAGTGAGGTCATTTCCTACTGTTATTGGCAGGTTTGTAGATGTGGTTCCCCCTGTGAAATATACATCACCTGTCGACGATATTTCAAGTGCATTACCGCTTTCATATCCTGTCCCTCCGAAGAATGTACTCCAAGTAAGAGAGCTTAGTGTTGGAGGCATTTTAAACACTACTGCGTCCTGCATTCCTGCAATGCCCGACTGCATTCCACCTGAAACTGGAAAATTCCCGGAAAAAGTAGTCGAAGCCACATAGACATTATTGGAAGCATCGAGAATGATCTCCCCCCTAAATTGATCACCATAATTGTACTGAAGCACATTGGTATTTAAACCATCTGAATTAGACCCTCCAATGTAGGTGGAAGCAATTAACCCGGTTCCAGTAGCATTCAGTCTTGCAACATAGATGTCGGCACCATTGAAATTCAAGTTGTTCTCTGTCTCATTAGGTCCGCCATTGTGCGTGTTATCGTATGGGGTACCGGCCATTGGAAAGTTCGTGGAAGACGTTACTCCATACAAGAATAACTCTCCGGTAGTCGAGCTGACAATACTCGATGGCGTTTCATTTCCTGATCCACCGATGTAGGTCGAATAGATCAATGCATTTCCAGTTGCATTAAATTTCGTTATTCCAATGTCAAATGGATACGTACCCGTTCCTCCATTGAAAGTTACGTCATAAGCTCCCGTCGTCAATGGGTAACCGGTGCCAAAAACAATACCCCCAGCAAACAGGTTACCATTTGGGTCTGGCGCTGCGGTGAAACCCCAGTTATCGACAATAGAACCAGTGAAAGTTGAGAATGTTAAGGAAGGATCAATGATCAAAGTTGCCCCATCAGGTATTTTCTCAACCGCGAAAGACAATACTTCTCCCTCCAGCTCAAAGCTACTATTAACCTTCGTTTTTTTACCATCAAGTTCATACCAGGAAACAGGTGCAGAATGAGTGATCTGACCAAACCTGGTCTGCATTATTAAATTTCCATTCTCATCAATAGAAAGGCCACTTGAACCCTCTATCTTCATTTTTATCGATCGATAATTAGCATTTGGTTTTACTCGGAAGGAGTATTCAAAATACCTGTCCTTTGTGGAGCAAAGTAGATCGATCCCTTCATAAAGCTCAGTCATCTCCACTGTACGATAGCTGTAGACCCATGACTTCCATTTTGCAGGATCGTTTCCTAAAATGTAATTCTTATAAAATTCTGAGGAATCCCTTTCCTGAGGCTTTGAGTTAAACCCAGAATTAATGAAGGTCATATTTATGCTCTGATAGTTGATCAGTTCATCATGATGTCCATTTTCTTCCTCCGCATGATCATGACCATATATTTCCCTAAGGTTAGACAAGCTAACTGTAAACCCATCTTTTTCTATGAAAAAATTACCGTGATCTAATTCGAGATCATAGAGGATTCTATTGTCCCATTGCCCCCTATTGGGAGTCATCCATCCGTCTTGCCCATAAGTTGCAAGACTGACCATAAGGATCAATATTCCTGAAAGAAGTCTCATCAGATATCGAAAATACGACAATTCATTGAAAAACATGTGATCATAGCGAACATGGAGACCCGTGATGACCTTTAAAATTAAAACACGATTTTCGTTGAAAGGTTGCTTAAATCGTGAACATTTTTAATAAATCGGTTTAATTAAAACCGTAACTTTGCGACTCAATTCAGAGAATGTTCCATGAGTGATGCTATCAAACACGAATGCGGAATCGCACTACTCCGCCTGAAAAAACCTCTTTCTTTCTATCTGGACAAGTATGGGACAGCCTTTTACGGCTTGAACAAGCTTCATCTTCTGATGGAAAAACAGCACAATAGAGGACAGGACGGTGCCGGTGTTGCCAACATCAAATTCGACATGGAACCCGGGGAAAGATACATCTCACGTTACAGGTCAATTGATAGTAAGCCGATCCAGGATATCTTCGACCACATCAACAATCGTTTTAGACAGATCGGTGAAGAGGATCC
>SBFR01000032.1 GCA_006227105.1 Bacteroidota bacterium | reverse complement strand
TCTTCAATGGTTTTAGTTTACAAGGCGATGCTTAAGCAAGGAAAACCATCAAGAACGATCATCGTTTCTGCCATTGCTACTCCTCAGGCACTTGACTATGTTAGGGAGCATTTACCTGACAATACAGAGTTTTGGATCGGTGCAATTGACGACGAGTTAACCGCACAATCCTATATCGTACCAGGACTTGGTGATGCGGGCGACCTCGCTTTTGGTGAAAAATGTTGATCGATGAATATCGGAGCATACATTTCTGTTTTCTTTCTTTCGACTTTCAAATTTCTGTTCGCTCCTCTTAGCGGACCAGCATTTGGCTTATCTTTTCTTGAAACATTCTTGCTGTGTTCTGCTGGAGGTACACTTAGTGCCGTCATCTTTTATTTTTCAGCTGACCTATTACAGAAAAGAAGCAAAAGGAAATTGGCTGAACGCAAGAAAAAAGCCCTGGAACAAGGATTACAATGGGTAAACAAACGGAAATTTACATTCACCAACAGACTCATCATTAAGGTAAAAAGAACCGTAGGGATCGTTGGGATTTCTTTCTGGGTTCCATTATTATTATCAATACCGATTGGTAGTATGATCGTTGCTAAATTCTACGGGAATGAGAAAAAAACCTTCCCACTTATTGTTTTAGGAGTATTTGTCAATAGTTTCATTCTAAGCGCACTCGTTTATTTTATCTTCTAGGATGAAACATCTCTTCTTTGATCTGGACAGAACACTCTGGGATTTTGAAAAAAATTCTGAAAAAGCTCTGCACATACTTTTTCATGAACTCGGTCTGGATAACGACATTCCTTCCTTCGAATCTTTCCATTCGCTGTATAAAGAAAAAAATGCACAGTTATGGAAATTGTATGGCTCAGGAAAAATGAGTAAACAAGATCTTCGATCCGGAAGATTCAGAATTACATTGGAATCCTTTGGTGTTAAGGATGAACGTATCATTGAAAAAATATCCCAGGGATACATTGATATTTCACCGCGTCAGACAGAATTGTTCCCGGGAGCAATCGAAACACTTCAAGAATTGAAAGAAAAAGGATATCTGATGCACATCATCACCAACGGCTTTAAAGAAGTGCAATATATCAAATTGGAAAACAGCAATTTATCAGACTTCTTCAAGATAATAGTTTGCTCCGAAGAAGTTGGTAAAAACAAGCCTGCACCAGACATATTTCATCACGCGATGGGACTAGCAGGAGCTAAAGCAGAGCGTTCATTAATGATCGGAGATGATTTTGATGTCGATATTATAGGAGCAAACAATGCCGGAATGAAAGGGATTTTATTTGACCCAAACGATCACTATACACTGGAAGAAAATATTGTCAAGATCAGATCACTTCCAGAATTGACGGATCTTATTCCGATGCTTCTTTAATGTACTAAGATACCTTTCTCAATTTAAGCTTTAAAGGTTTGTCCTTAACAGAATACTTAATAACGATCTTCAATTTTTGCTTTGAAAATAAACCAAAGGTGTATTTCACTGATGCTGGAATTTCATCGTCAACATTTTCGAAATACAGTTTATTTCGATTACCAACGAATTTGTAATTATTCACTTTGATACCTGTTTCGGTATTCTGACGGGTCAATAAAGTGTAAACCAGATTTTTATTTACGCGACTGATCTTTAGATCCTCAACTTTGACCGTATCTCCAGATTTTGATGTTCTGTATCCATATCCCATCAAATGATCGCCCTCCATTTTCCAAACCTCATATCCTCCACCACTTTCGTATTGCCAAGTTCCTACTAAATTCTTTGCCTTCCCTTTGATCTGAGCACTTCCTAAAAAAGAGAATCCAATTAAAACAACACTAATGATATCTTTTACTCTCATACAACTTAATTTTTCCTGTTTTCACTTTCTCTTTTCTCGGATTCCAAAGATAGATTTTCAATCGTTCATTTTCCTTCAATTCTCTTGGCAAAGAGAATGCCATAAACATTTTTTGTTCCGGGTCATTTAACTTCAATTGGTTAAATGCTCGATAATATTCGGGTTGGTCCCCCTTCATTTTCATCTGCCCTTCCTCTTCAAGACTTACCACCCAATATAGCTCTTCCTCAAGATTGGAATAACGCTCTGTTTCCAGAACGTAATATTTATTATGTTCATGTTTTAGAGATCCAGAATTAAGAATGATCTCTCCAAAAAACTCATCCTTTGAATCTATTCCCTCCATGGTATTCATTAAGGTCTTGGCTGTTCTGTTCTGTAATGTATCAAATACAAACACAGCCGAATAGTCGGTGATCAAGTTTTTTTTAATTGAAGGAAAATATCTCTTTATGATCTCTTCATGCATTACCGTATTTGAAGGATAATTCACGACATACATTAAGTTAGCCCTTTTGGCATCTCTCACTCTCTCACTCAAACGATAGATCGCTTCACCATCATCCCAATCCTTCTCCTTTTCAACCAACTTGTCGTCGAGATAAAAGTTTAGATAAGCCACATTATTGGTCATCGAAACAACATGAACATCTTCATCCTGATTCTCTGCAATAAATTGAGCCTGCTGTCTAAAATCAGCATAATGCTTTGAAGGCGACAGATCAAAGAAATATATGGTATTAACTACGAGACCAATTGATGTTAAGATAACAACCAGAAAAAACCTCATTTCAGATAAAAAGGAAAGATCCACAACTGAAAAGACATACAAGAATAGAAAAGGCAAAATGAACAACATGGCAGGCTCCCTCATAACTGGAGTGTATAATAGAGATACCATCATTCCGACAATAACTACTCCTAGAAAGATCCACAAGGACATCCACGCATTAGATGATATTGTTATTCTCTTTTGCCATCTTGCCCAGATCAAAAAAGTTAAAGTTCCACTAATAAGGATCCATGAAGAATTAAATAGCTGAAAGAGAAATGTGAATATCCAATCCCATTCAGGCTTGTCTAGCCAACCTAATCCTCCCTGAGAGAGATGAAATGATGTGATCGACCAATTCGAAAGAAAACCAAAAACAGTTATAACGCCCGCCACAATAAGATACTTCCATTCAGAAAAGCGAGACTTATACAATCCAAAAACACCCAAAAAAGCAACAGGAAAAACACAGAAGTAATGAGATAAAATGGCCCCTGTAAAGCCTATTGACAAAAGAAATGTAAATGACCATTTCTGCTTGTTCGATGAAGAACTTGAGATGTTAAGTAACGAATACAAGGCCAACAAAAGAAAGAACGTTCCTGAGGCATAGGGTCTGGAAAAGGTTGTGTTCAGTAAACTAAATCCCAGGAAAGAGAAAAAACATATTGTCAGGATAGCCGATGTTTTCGAAAAATATTTTTTTCCAATAACATAGATAAGCACCAGATCACCAACATAAAATGCAATTGACAATGCGCGAATCGAAAATTCGGATTGACCAAACCAACTCAACCATTGCCACAAAAGCGATTGATAAAAGATTGGATGCATGTCATTTTCTTTGATCCCAAGCTGGATCAATTCAGAAAATGAATCATAATCAGTCCTTAACCAGGCTGACAATTCGTCGTTACTTAGACCATTGGTCGAAACAAAGTAAAAACGTAGTAATAGTCCTGCTATGAGAACAAAAAGAAACTCTTTATGGCATCTTAACCATTGGATCATTAACCGTATAGTTCCTGACGTGTTTTTTCATAAAGCACCATTCCGGCAGCCACGCTCACATTCAACGAAGCTATCTCCCCTTTCATCGGAATTCTCGCTTTAATATCTGACATGTTCAGTAGATCATTACTGATTCCACTTTCTTCTGAACCAAGGACAATCGCAACTGATCCTCTCAAATTCACCTCGTACATGGGGATCTTAGACTTTTCCGTACAAGAAACGATCCTTAGTCCTGATTGCTGCATATAGAACAATGAATTCTTCAAATCGTTTGTTTTGCAAACCTTTAACCTGTTCAATGCACCCGCGGAAGTTTTAACAGCATCTGGTGTAACCAAAGCTGAACCTTTTGAAGGAATCAGGATTGCATCTACTCCCTGACATTCCGCTGTTCTGGCAATTGCACCAAAATTTCTCACATCTGTTATGCGATCCAAAACAAGAATGGTTGGTTTTTTTCCTTCCGCTAACATCACATCAATCAGATCCTCGATCACCCCATATTCAACAGGAGAAACAAAAGCAACAACACCTTGATGATTTCCCTGAACCAAAGAATCGATCTTTTGAACAGGCACGAATTGTAGAGTAAACTGCTGTCCTTGTAAAGCTTCTTTGAGTTCCCGGAACAAATCATTATCCATTCCTTTCTGGATCATGATCTTATTGATCTCTCTTCCGGCCTTGATCGCTTCTATAACAGCTCTAACACCAAAGATGATATCTTCAGGCGTTCTTTTTCTTTCAAATTTTGGTCTATCCATTTCTAATAATGTATATCAAATTCAATGATCATATCTTCGTGAACTGACTTTGCAACCGGACAAGCTTTACCTGCTCTGATTACCTTTTCAGCCACTTCATCTGTCCAACCATTCCCTGAGAGATCGATTTTTATTTGTAATTCACCAATCCTTCTGGGCCCGCTTTTCATGACTTTAATTACTTCGGCTGTGGCTTTCTCAAAGGGATAATTATGTTCATTACAAAAAATACCCATGATGGTGATCATACAAGAGGCATAAGCTGTTGCTACGAGATCGGTTGGTGAAAAATACTCCCCTTTCCCATTGTTATCAACCGGAGCATCAGTTATGATCTCATTTCCAGACCTTACATGCGTGCACTTTGTTCTTAGTTCTCCAAGATATTCGACTTTCGCAGTGATCATCTTCTTTCCTTTTTGTTGTAATTTTGTCTCAAAGACAATTCAGATTGTAAAAGTAGGTTTTTTCGTGGGCGGTAAACCTTATCCCATGAACAAATGTTTATAGTTCAATTCACAGAGCAAGAGATAGATGAGCGAGATCATAAATAAAGACAACGCTGAGATCAGAATTAAAAAGCCAAAATGGCTTCGAGTAAAGCTCCCAACCGGAGAGAATTACAAGAAGGTTCGTTCTCTGGTTGACGAGCACAAATTACATACGATCTGCGAAAGTGGTTCGTGCCCGAACATGGGAGAATGTTGGGGTGAAGGTACTGCTACCTTCATGATCCTGGGAAACATCTGTACTAGATCATGTGGATTTTGCGCTGTAAAAACCGGTCGACCAGATGACGTAGATGAATTTGAACCTGGTAGAGTTGCCAATAGTGTCAAGATCATGGGAGTAAAACACGCAGTGATCACTTCAGTTGACCGAGATGACCTAAAAGATGGAGGTGCTGGAATTTGGGTGCAAACTGTTAAAGCGATCCGACACCAATCGCCGATTACAACTTTGGAGACATTAATCCCTGATTTCGCCGGAAAATGGGAAAATCTTCAACAGATCATTGATGTTGCTCCTGAGATTGTTTCACATAATCTAGAAACAGTTAGACGATTGACGAAGCAAGTTCGTATTCAAGCCAAATACGATCGAAGTCTTGAAGTCCTTTTCCGACTTAAAAAAGGAGGAATGAGAACAAAAAGTGGGGTTATGCTCGGTCTTGGTGAAACTGAAAATGAAGTAATCGAAACCATGGAGGATCTTAGAAGTGTAGATTGTGACATTTTAACTCTCGGACAATATCTTCAACCGACACCAAGACACTTGCCAGTGGCTGAGTTCATAACTCCTGAACAGTTTGACAAATACAGAGATCTTGGAATGAAAATGGGATTCAGATATGTTGAAAGCGGACCACTTGTGAGATCAAGTTACCACGCAGAAAAACATCTTTTTTGATGGTAGACATGTATAAATTCTTCAAAATGTAACTTAGATAACTTGACACGGCGATATTGCGCGTCGTATATTTGTAAGCTAGGTGAATTTTAACATTAGTTATGATTTAGAATAATTATTATTAATTTGGCAGTCGCTTAGTGCAAAATTTAAGGAAACTTAACTTATGAAACGAAACAAAATAATCTTCGGAACTGCAGGAATCATCGCGATTGCAGCAGTTGTGGTTACTTCAACATCGGACTTGGGTAAATCAGTTGGTTTGTATCAGGAACGCGATCTGAGTTTTATCCAGAATCAAAGTGTTGATGATTATGAGAAATGGATCGAGGCAAGATATATTGATCAGGAGACTGGTCAAAAAATTACAGCTGAGAAATTAACGCTTATCAGAAAGCAAATTGCTAAACTTCCAAAAAGTAAGGCAATTACTTTTATCGAACAAGGTCCTGATAATATTGGTGGTCGTACAAGAGCAATTCAAGTAGACAGAACTAATAACAACCGACTTTGGGCAGGAGGTGTTTCCGGAGGTTTGTTCATTTCGACGGACAGAGCAAACACATGGACTCGCGTTGAATCATATGCGAACGCAGGAGGTAATCCTTACATTTCGAGTATGACCCAGACGCCTGATGGAACTCTTTTTGTTGCAACAGGTTCAAATCAGGAAGCATGGAATGGTAACGGAGTTTGGTATTCTCAAGACTTTGGTGATACTTGGGCGACTGTACCTGGTACGTCAAACTGTACTGAGATCGTTTCTTCAAATGCAGACAATTATGTTTGGCTTGCCACTTCTAGCGGTTTAAGAAAATGGAAATTAGGTGACCCGTCTTTGACAACAGTGCCAGTAACTTCTGGAGCTTGTACGGCTTTGAAAATTTCCGTAGATGGAACAGTTATCGTAGCTGCTTTAAGCTCTAACAAGACATTTGTTTCAACTGATGGCGGTAATAACTGGATGGACAAATCAGGTTCAGGAGCAGGTTTGGTTCCAACAGGATCTCCGAGAATTGAGTATTCCATCTCACCAACAAAGAATAGTTCAAACAATTACTCTCTATACGCCGTTAGAACAAATTCTAACTTGTTAGGTATGTCTGTTTCACATGATAACGGAAATACATGGAGTCAGTTTGTAGGTGCTTCCGGAACACCAAGTAACCTTGACATTTATCGTGACCAAGGAACATACAACTCAATTTTAACGGTTGCTCCAAATGATCCAGAAAAGATCCTTATCGGTGGAATTGATATTTGGCAATGGAAACAAACGGTTAACAACCCTCCATCTGGTGGTTTCGAAAAGTTAACTGAATGGTTCTTGTCTCCATCTTCACCAAAATATGCGCACGCTGATAACCATGAAATGAAATGGGATGCACTAAATCGCCTTTACTTAGGAAATGATGGTGGTATTGGTATTACAAATGACATGGGTGAAAACTGGTATCCAGCGAACAGAGGTTATAATGTAACTCAGTTCTATGGTATTGCTTTTGACACATACGGAAATGTTATGGGTGGTGCTCAAGATAATGGTACCTTGTATAATGACCACTCTTTGTCAACTTTCCAAGAATTCCGTGAAGTAAATGGTGGTGATGGTTTTGAATGTGAAATTTCATTCTTCAATGCTAATGTTATGTTCTCAACTGTTTACAACAACAGTCTTTCAAGATCAGGTGACAGAGGACAAACATGGAGTTCTTTCGTTCCTACTTTCCCTGGAACTTATGATCCGGCTGGAACTTCAGGAAACTTCCACCCGTTCCATACGGAAATATTCCTTGCTGAATATTACGATCTTAATTCAGAAGACTCTGTAACATTTATTCCGACGAAGAATTATGCTGCAGGAACTGCAATTAAAATATCTAGTATGTCGACTGGGGATAGTATGACATATGTTACTCCAACTGCTTTGTATTTTACAGACACATTGTTCTATGAGCCAGGACTAACAGTTCAGGATGTAAGCGTTGTCAATGAAATTAATGGACAGACGGTATTCCTTGGAAATTATTCATGGACTCCATTCCCATCTGCATCTGGAACTAATCCTCCGACAGTTGGTGACTCATTGATGGTAGATTTCCCAAGTGGAGCAGATACAGTAGTAGTTCAAAGTTTAGGAACATATGATCACTATTATGCAACAAATCCATCGACTGGTCAGCCATTTTCAATGGGTGTTGAAACAGAATTATATAACATTTCTTGGGATACTCTTCGCATCCAGGATCCTTTCCAGTCATGGTTCCTTATGTATGTTAATGCAAACGGAGGTGAACTTTGGGGAACTCGAAATGCACTTAGACTATCTGTGCAAAATGCAGGATGGGTTAACATAGCAAGAGGAATTGGTGGTGGTCTTTACGGATCTATCGATGTTGAATTCTCAAAAGACCTTAATCACTGCTATATCTCTGCTAACACAAACGGTGTATGGAGATTAGATGGTCTTGGCAGTGTGTACACTTCTGATCCAAACTTTGCACAAAAAGTTGGTTATATCGGAACTCCGGTTGCCACTCCTCCAACTGCAACGACAATTACTAAAATCTCGACTACGAACTATGAAGGTTTAGCAGTTAATCCGAATAATCCAGATGACGTAGTATTATTCCCAGGATTTAGTGGTCAGATGAGAAGATCATTGAATGCTACAGCTGGTGCTCCAACTTGGACTTCATTGACTAGTATCACAAACCCTGCAGTTGCTGTTTACGATGGAATCATTGACAGAAATGATCCGGATATCCTGGTAGTAGGTACTTCAAACGGTGCTTTTGTTTCTGAAGATGGTGGAGCTTCTTGGCAGAATTCATCTGCAGGATTCGAAGGAGTGCCTGTATACGAAGTTCGTCAGAACTGGAGAACTTGGGATGAAGGTGCGAAAAGACCTGGTGAAATTTACATCGGTACTTTTGGTCGTGGAATTTGGAGTTCCGCAGCATATTTAGGAATTTCTGATGCAGATGGAACACCAAATAACGAAACCTTCAAAACAAAGTTGAAAACTTATCCTAACCCAACAACGGATAATACAACACTTACATTCAACTTGTCTGAAACTTCAACAGTTAATGTTTATGTGTACTCGATCTCAGGTCACTTGATGAAGACGATCACTCGCAAGAACATGGCTGCAGGTGCACAAACTCTTACAATTGATGGAGATGACCTACAAAAAGGAACGTACATTGTTAAATTCATCGCTGGAAAGCAGAATGATACAGTGAAGTTCATCAAAATGTAATCTTACAATAGAATATAAAAGGCTGCTTCGGCAGCCTTTTTTTATATCCCATCATTACCCCTTAAAAGGAGATTAATAATACATTTGTAAAAAACAAATAATCATGAGTTCTTACGACGTAGTAATCATAGGTTCAGGACCAGGTGGATATGTTGCAGCGATCCGTTGCGCACAGCTTGGAATGAAAACAGCGATCATTGAAAAATATAATACGTTAGGTGGTACATGCCTGAATGTTGGCTGTATTCCTTCAAAAGCACTTCTGGATTCTTCGGAGCATTATCACAATGCTGTTCACAATTTTGGCGAACATGGAATTGAAGTGAAAGGTTTGAAAGCGAACCTGCAACAGATGATCAACCGTAAGAACGATGTCGTTTCTCAAACTTGTGCAGGAGTAAAATTCCTGATGGACAAGAACAAGATCGACGTGCATACTGGTGTTGGATCTTTCAAAGACAAGAATACCATCGAAGTGAAAGACAACGATGGTAAAACTACTATGTTGACAGCTAAGAACGTGATCATAGCAACAGGTTCAAAACCGAATTATTTCCCTGGAATGGAGCCGGACAAGAAGAGAATTATCACTTCTACGGAAGCATTAAACCTGAAAGAAATCCCTAAAAAGATGTTGGTGATTGGCGGTGGAGTAATTGGATTGGAGTTAGGATCCGTTTATGCTCGCTTGGGGTCTGAGATCGAAGTGATTGAATTTGCTCCAACGATCATCCCTACTATGGATGGGACGCTTGGAAAAGAATTGACAAAAGTGCTTAAAAAGGAAGGATTTAAATTCAACCTTGATCATAGAGTGCAGAAAGTTGAAAACAAAGGGAAATCTGTAGTCCTTACTGCATTAAACAAAAAAGGTGAAGAAGTAACCTTCGAAGCGGATTACTGTCTGGTTGCTGTAGGAAGAAAGCCATATACTGAAGGATTGAATCTTGAAGCAGCAGGTTTATCTGTAAATCAAAGAGGTCAGGTCGACGTTAATGATCACCTTCAGACTTCTGTACCTAATATTTATGCGATCGGTGATGTTGTACGAGGTGCAATGTTAGCGCATAAAGCGGAAGAAGAAGGAGTTTATGTTGCTGAGCTTTTGGCTGGTCAAAAGCCTCACCTGAACTACAATTTGATCCCTGGTGTTGTGTACACATGGCCGGAAGTAGCAGCTGTTGGTAAAACCGAAGAAGAATTAAAAGCTGCAGGTATTGACTATAAAGTAGGATCGTTCCCTATCAAAGCTTTAGGTAGAGCGCGTGCATCTATGGATACTGCAGGACTTATCAAGATTCTGGCTTCAGCTGAGACGGATGAAGTACTTGGTGTTCACATGATCGCTCCAAGAGCAGCAGATTTGATCATGGAAGCAGTAACTGCGATGGAGTACAGAGCTTC
>SBFR01000129.1 GCA_006227105.1 Bacteroidota bacterium | reverse complement strand
GGTTTGAGTGTTATTCATCCAGAGAATGAGAGTTATTTGCACCAGGAAGCTAATAAAGACATTGACTACATTGCTCTTGGTATCCCATTTATCGGTAATGATAGACCTCCAACTCTTGAAAAAATTAAACGGGGAGTGGGAGTATTAATCAATGATAAAAATGCGATTGCTTCTCTGATCAAAAACGATCATGATCAGTACAACAAATGTGTTGCTTCCTGCGCAGGAATCGCATCTGATTATTCCTCAGAAAAATTTAAAATAAGTTTGTTGAAGGTTTACTCTCGAATTACTCAGTAACGAAAGCCTTAATATCCAAAACAACGATCTTTGGTTCCGTGTTGGCCGTAACTGTGATCGTCTTTTTCTGTTCATTCAATTGTCCTGGTTTCGGATGAAAAACAACAGCAATTTTATCAGACTTACCCGGAAGAATTGGCTTTTCAGGTTTCTGAGCTGTAGTACATCCGCAGCTAACGTCTACTCGATCAATGATCAGTGGATTTGAACCTGTATTCGTAACTAGAAAAGTTGCTTCATTTTCAGTGTCAACCTTGATCTTGCCAAAATCATGAAGGATTTTATCAAAGGTCATAGAAGTTCTGGTGGCTGCTTCTGCTTTTGCTCTTTCTTCCTCTTCTTTTTCTACTTCAGCTAAAGCTGCTTTTAATTCTTCCTCTGATTGTCCTCCTGCCGCAGCAGAAGAAAATACTTCACCATCTTTACTGTCGATCTTGTTTGAACTTTCCGATCCACATGATGCAAAAACTAAAATTGTAAAAACAAACAGACTAATCTTTACCATTACTTTCAAGTTTGAAGCAAAAATAATTATTTCAATTTATTATCGTATTCTCCTTTCTGCAGGATCTCTACTGCTTTCATAACGATCTCATTGGAATCGTTATAGATCTGATAGAATTCATTATATCCCCAAATATCCTGCGCCATGACTGCCTTCATTCTTAACGTAAGAAGGTCCTCACTTGTCTTGTACTGCTCATCATTGTATTCCAATTCAGGATCTTCTTTTTTTACATAATCAAAGAACTCATTCATAATTCCTTTATCGATTTTGAAATGATTTCTAAATGAATTAAAATCCTGATGCGACTTAAGAATTTCATCGCGGTTTTTGTCTACGTATTCCAGTACAAATCCATTCAAATAGCCTTTTTGAACCAGGTTTCTATAATAATCGGTAATTCCATTGGTGTCTAGAGGAACAAAAACATCGGGCATTATACCTCCACCTCCGTATACTGTTCTTTTATTGATCAGCGTTTCATGTTTCAATGAATCAGGTAATTTGATCGAATCAGCATTTGTGAATTCGCCATTCAGATACCGCTGAGTCAAGTCTTTGTCGTATGCCTCTGGGTCATCGTAAGGCTTTTGAATAAAACGCCCGGTTGGCGTGTAATACCTGGCAATAGTGAGGCGGATTTGAGATCCATCTGTTAAGTCGATTGGACGCTGAACTAAACCTTTTCCATAGGTTCTTCTTCCGACAACAAGTCCTCTGTCCCAATCTTGAATTGCGCCTGAAAGGATCTCACTGGCCGATGCTGAATACTCATCCGTTAAAATGATCAATTGCCCATTCTCCCAAGCACCCTTTCTTCCTGCCTTAAGATCACTTCTAGGTTGTGCTCTTCCTTCAGAATACACGATTAGTTTGTCTCCAGAAAGGAACTCATCTGCCAATTGATGAGCAGCATATAAGAGTCCACCACCATTTCCTTGAAGATCGAAAATGAGATTTTCCATTCCTTTACTTTTCAGGTCCCTCATTGCATCCTGAACTTCTTCTACAGTAGATCTCGAGAAACTATTCAATTTGATATACCCGATCTTGTCATCTACCATGTAATAAGCGTCAACAGAGTTGATCGGAATATTGTCACGAATGATTACGAAATCCAGAGGTTTCTTTCCGTTTTTTCTCGTGATCTCGATCTTAACCTTTGTGCCAAGCTCTCCCATCAGTTTTTCTCTCACCTGACTATTTTTGAGACCTACTCCGGCAACATTTTCATTTTCAATTTTTGTGATTTTATCTCCTGGAAGAATCCCAAGTTTTTCACTCGGTCCGCCGGGGATAGTAGCAACCACCATTAAGGTGTCTTTATGGATCTGAAAACGGATACCGATTCCAACAAAGCTTCCATTGATCGATTGATTCGCTTCATCCACTTCATCTTTGGAAATATAGGTAGAGTGCGGATCAAGTTTTTCAAGCATTGCTACAATTGCAGCGTCTGTTAATGCCTTGTCATCCACGTCGTCGACATACATTTTATTGACGTAGGTAAGGATCTCATCAAATTTTTGTGTGGTTCCAATTTTCTTCTCATCGATCTGAGCATAAAGTTGAAAAGACGTGAAGATCACACCTATGATTCCGAAAGTTTTGAAATGCTTGAAAATGGACATAGTTTTCGCTTTGTATTAAAGTTAGTTAAATAACGATATTTAGACGCAGAAAGTAACAGTTCTCCATATAAAATTTGTTAATTCCATTCAATCATTCCAATGAACATATTTATGTTAACTAGTAGAATAGAATGCTTAAATCCCGCACTATATTTTTTAGTTATTTCGTAGTGATGAAGAAAAGCTTCAGAAATTTATTGGCGGTCATTCTAGTGTTGATCAGCGCACAGAGTTTTGCTCAGGTACCCGAGTTTGATCGACTTGAGATGCTCTATGCCCAACAACACTACAAGTTGGTGTACAGGAAAGCGAATCGTTTGCTTGATCAGCCGGATTATGATTTTTCACAAATCCCCACTTTCTACAAATCCTTGAGCTTATTTCAGTTGGCTCAAAACAAACATTGGTTACTGAGAAAACCGGGAGCAATGAAGGAGGCTGGGGAGTTGTTTGCTCAAGTTAGAAAATCTGCTGACGGGTATAAGGTTCTTACTGCTCACATGTACGAAGTTTCTGCATTGAAAAAGGATCTTGTTGCGTATGCGGAGGATCTAAAAAGGACAGGGGAAAAAGAGAAATTCGAAGAGTTAAATAAGATCATGTTGTCTATGTTCGACGATATCAAGGAGATTGATACGGATGGCATGAACGACAATCAACAGAAGCCCTCTCAATCACCTACATCAACTCCGGAACGCGAAGAACTTGTCGCGTATGCAAAACAATATCTGGGTGTACCGTATGTTTGGGCAGGAGACGATCCAAAGGGATTTGATTGCAGTGGTTTTACGAGCTTTGTCTATCGTAAGGTAGGAAAGGAATTGCCTCGAAGGGCTGTTGATCAGTATGATGGTTCAAGAAAATTGAAGGAGAAAACTGTCGAAAAAGGAGATCTCATTTTCTTTGATAATGGATCCGGAATTTCTCACGTAGGTATGATCATTTCTGATAAAGGCGAAAGTCTGGTAATGATACATGCAAGCTCCTCTAAAGGAATTGTGATAACGGATATTGAAAGTTCAGATTACTGGATGAAAAGAATTGCCGGTTTTGGAACTTATCTGGACTAACTCTTCACAAAGGATTTCATTGAAAAAAGTGCAAGATTGAAAATGATCTGAAAAATGATCAAAAGATAACCGATCGACCAGAAAATTGAACCTTCCAAAGTTAAAAGTAAAATAGGAGAAAGGATAATGGGAGTAAACCAGTTCAATTTCCCCAACCAGTAGTTGAATCGATGTTCTTTTCGTTCATGAAATCCCTGAAGGCCAAGAGAGACACTCCAAATCACCAGAAGAAAGATCACCGGATAAAATAATTTCAATGCTTCTGGGTTGAAATAGCAAAAGACGAATAGGATTAGATTAATGACACTGGAGGTGATCAGCAACTTATAAATCAGCTGATTTGACTTTGTTGCAATCAGCAGTGAAGCCAAGTGAAAAGTAGTCACCAGACTAGCTCCTGCCAAATAAATGAACGGTATTAGATCACCGGTTGATACCTGATAAATGGTGTAAGCAAATGTCGAAAGACAAATGATAAATAATCCTTTCAGGATCCAATCAGTCCAAGTCGTTAGCGATTTCATTTGCTGTTTAACCTTCTATTTCTCTCTGTTGCACACACTAGGTTCCAAAGTGCTCTTGCGCCAACATTCGCATCCCAGTCGCCTTCTTCTCCCGGAGAAACTTCATTCAGGTCGAATCCTATGATCTTTCGTCCTGAAACGGCTAACTTGAAGAGAAGGTAGTTGATTTCCTCAAGTGCAAATCCACCGACAACAGGAGTCCCTGTATTTGGACAAAGCTCCGGGCGGAGTCCGTCTATATCAAAGGAGATGTACACATTATGAGGCAATTCAGCTAATATATCTTCCACTTGATCAGCCCAATTTCTGCCTTCGAATTGAGCATTTTTAATATCCCAATCGAAAAAAGTAGAAATACGTCCATTGCTCCCTTTGATCATATCAACTTCAGATTGTGCTATGTCACGAATACCAACTTGAACCAGTTTGATCAGATTTGCACAATTCTTAAGGGCGTTGTACATAATACTCGCGTGTGACTGTTCGAATCCTTCATAGGCAATACGTAGATCTGCGTGAGCGTCAATTTGAAGGATACCAAACTGTTGACCTTCTTCGTCAAGGGATTCTATCAAACCAAGTGGAGTACTGTGTTCTCCTCCAAGAACACATGCGATCTTCCCTTTTTCTCGGACAGCACGAACCTTTTCTTTTAAATTGTTCTTTAGCTCGTTTGAGGTAGTATTGATGCTATCAACTGTGTTCTTGTGCTCTTGGTGTTGAGACAAAATTCCTCCTCCTTCAAGGAAAGAGATGTACGATTTACCTTTTTTACACAGGTCATCATTGATCACTTTCCACTCTTCTGATATAGGGCTCATGAATACTTTTGTCGTATACGCATTCTCAAGCTGTGGATGATAAAAGTCAAGTTGGGTAGAAGCGTCTAGAATTACCTGGGGTCCGTCACTCGCTCCTTTACCATATGATGCGGTTGCATCCCATGGTACCGGAATGATTACAATATCCGCCTCTTCTTCTGAATATGGAAAACCGAAAATATTTCCGTTCGCAATTCCTACACCGTTTGGGTCAAATGTCATATATCAAAAATAAAAAAAACCACCGGGATATCCGATGGTTTCTAGTTGGTAATATCTGTTGTACCAATTAATTATTTTTTGATCAACGTCTTCACAAAGTTAGGCGTCGCAAAACTTCCTTTATGTACATCTGAATTATAATATCTCAAACCTTTAGCATCGACGAAAGCGTCAATTGCAGATTCATTATCGACCTTCTTCGGATGCTGTGAACCTTTCAATCCATACTGGAAGCTCCACATACCGGTAGGGTAAGTAGGGACAAAGAACAATGAAACTGGAGCATTGTCTGCTCCAAAAATATCTTGAAGAGTGAAATTCAATTCAGAAAACGCCTTTTCGTTGAATTTAGGAGATTCACCCTGAGCAACAAGGATTCCTCCTTCTTTCAGAGCATTATAGCAATTTGTATAGAATTCTACCGAGAAAAGTCCTTCTGCTGGACCAACCGGATCAGATCCATCAACAATAATAATGTCATATGACTTAGGTGCTGCATTCTTGATAAATGCAATTCCATCATCAACCTTCAGGTCAAGTTTCGGATTGTCGAATGCCGCTGCGATCTGTGGCAAATGTTCTTTACACGCTGTAATCACTTCACCATCGATCTCAACCATAGTTACCTTTTCTACGCTTTCATGGCGCAGGATCTCTCTTACGGTTCCACCGTCGCCACCTCCAATAACAAGAATGTTCTTGGCATTGCCATGGGTGAACATGGCAGGATGAGAGATCATTTCGTGATAATGGAATTCGTCCTTCTCAGTAGTCATTACCATGTCATCAAGAGCCAGCATTTTTCCATACTTATATGACTCGATGATACGAACTCTTTGAAAAGGCGATTGAACGTCAAAGAAAACTTCTCCTGTAAAACGCAAAGAAAGCGCCTGGTCTTCATCTTTATCTGTAAACCATACGTTACGAGTAAAGAACTCAGGATTTCTCCATTCGCTCGCTCTCTGTCTCATCGTGGTCATGTCGAAGTCATTTCTTGTTAAAAGGTTCACAGAACCTCTTTTCATTTCGATAGCCGAATACGATTGAGATTTGAAACACTCCTTCAGATGGTCAAAAGAGATCCATGCATCCATTTCACCACATGTGAACAAGTCCACAGCTGCATAGCCGTACTCTGGCCATGTGTGTATCGCAAGATGGCTTTCCTGGATCACTACAACCCCAGAAACGCCCCATGGTGAAAAATGGTGGAACGTAGAATTGATAACAGTGGCTCCGGCTTTTTGTGCCGCTTCAACCATGTCGCGTTCGATACTCGCAACGTCATTCATGATGTGCGGATCGCAGTTCATGAATTCTACCAGGATGTGATTCCCAAGAGCTGTACTCATTTCCTTTACTTAATTTTTAAAATTGAGGGGCAAAGTTATGTTTTTTAGGGGGAAACTATGTAACCTAAGTGCAATAATTATAATCCTATAGGTTTTATTTAAAGATCACGTTTTTGAACATCCAAAAAGTCACCGTTGAAATTAAAAAGGGTAATCGATGTGGTTTGGTTTTTGGTAGGACAGAAATGATTATTTGTGTTGTATTTGAATGCTTTAGTCTAAAAGAGATGTTATTCATGCATAGCAAATTGTTAAATAATTATTTTTACTTAACTAAACCTCAAAGAGATGAACCAGTTGAAATCTTTAGTAATGGGTTTGATGATACTCTTTGGGGTTACTTCAGCCATGGCAGCAACATGTACTTACACGACTACAGGTAATAGTACAAATTGGAATTCAGCTGCAGCATGGACTGTCACAGGTGGGGGAGGCTGTGGTACAGTACCACCAACCACATTGGTTGGTACCGGGGTGACAATTAACATTAACCACCCAATAAATCTAACTACAACAACCTTGGATATAAAGAGTGGTGCAACGCTAAACATTAATGCCGGGGGGGGCTTGACCCTTACTGGAAATTTAACATTTTCCAACGGATCAACGGTCAATTTTGGTAGTGGTAGCAATATTTCTGTTTCTGGTAATCTTACAAATAATAATAACAGTACGGGCATAACTATCAACGGAACAGTGACTGTTGGAGGGAATTTAACTGCAGGCCAGGGTTCGGCAATAGGTCCGGTAGATTCAGGAACAGGTACGATTACAGTGAACGGAGCGATCATTACAGATGGAACAGCAACGATCTTTGGTTCATATGCTGATTGTCCGAATACTGCAGATCCGTGTTATACTACGTCAATTTCTGCACTTCCAGTTGAGTTTATTTCTGCATCAATTGAATGTTTACCTGATGGCGTTCAAATTAGCTGGAATACTGCTTCTGAACACAATTCAGACTATTTTAAATTGGAGGTATTCAATGATACATACACCTGGGAAATGGTAGCTGAGGTAAGTGCAGTAGGATTTTCAAATCAACCTACCGAATACAGTGTTATTGATGATAACAGAATTCACCGAAATGGAATCTTTAAATTAACCCAATTTGATTTAGATGGGCAGGCTAAGGTTTTGGGAGAATTCAAATCCGAATGTGAATTCGAAGAGGACGTTAAGATTTACCCGAACCCAAGTAACGGTGAAGTTATGTTAAGCCTTGGAAAGGACCTTAAAATAGGACAGTATTTAATGGAAGTGATTTCTTTATCCGGTAAACTGGTTTATGAAATGCCATTCAATTATGATGGTGGTAACTTGTATATCAATATAGAAGAGGGATTCAAAGGATTATTCTTTGTTCGAGTTTCAAAGGATGATTATTCATCAGAATTAATCAAACACAGTTTCTATTGATCCAAAAGTTATTCCCATTTCTGGAAAAATCTTCCTTTTATTGGAAAGTAGTTGTTGACTACTTTCGTCAAGACTACTGAATTTCAACTGATTTATATTATGGCCTCCATTTTGCCCTTAGCATTTTGGTACAGTGGTTTCATGAAATGATCGTTAGGTTTGAAAAAGGCTGGGTGAAAACCCAGCCTTTTTTTTAATCCCAGTGTTCGTATTCACCATCACTATTGAGGTAACCTCGTTCCTCAATGTAATTTTCATCTTCAAAATCAGGATCAGGGATGATTCGTTTTCCGTCCCAAATGACTTTTTTACCTTTTGGAACTTCAATGATCAAGTAAACATCCTGATCGCGTAATTTATCTGATGCAGGAAATGTATACATGGTGTTTACCTTTAGTTTTCCTTCTGACAAATAAGCTGTATGTTTAATGTGTCTGGCTTTTTCAATGGCTTTTTTATGCGAATGACTATGAGCACTCAAATTTTGATGAATATGAAAAAGAGTGTCTTTTGATTCTTTGTAGTTTACGTGAATACCAGTTTCATTGATCGTCTTTCCTTCAAGGGAAAGAAATCCAAATTTACCGGTACTTTTGATTTCATATTGATTGTCCGATGGAAGAGCAGTGTGTATGGACTCAATATATAATGTGTCTGTGTCGATTGAACCAATTGTAGTTTCTATCTCTCCTTCATTTGCCATCTCTCTACCGGTTTTAATACCAATAAAAATTGCCATGAAAAAACCTGCCAGTCCAATGAAGAACAATGTAGCTAACGCCTTGCCTGTCCATTTATTCTTTAAATGAAAAGCCAGTTTAATTCCTAAAAGCAAGATAAACAGGATGGAGGAGGCTACCACCAGAATTCCACTGATCCAGGCCCATTTTAGATCTTGTGAAGTTTCAAGCACAAGGTTTCCGAAATCATTAAATGAAAGAAAACCATAATCACTTTGAATTGGAATGAATTGAAATCCGCCAAGGCCAAATATTAAGAATAGGATGAGAAGAAAAATACCAAAGGCAATTAGTCCGCTTCCTAATATCCCCATGATCATTCTGCCCAATGCATGAAACCTGAAATGAGTATCTTCATCTTTTCGAATTTTATCAGCAAATCGTTTAGAGCCTTTTGATAAACGGTCAGCAGCATTTTCCACCTCATCTCTCAATGTGTCAACCGTGATTGGTTTTCCCTGCATTCTTAAACGGTCAATATTAGACGTCGCTTTTGGAATGATGATCCAAAGAATGATGTAAAGAGGAATACCGAACCCACCGAAAAGAAAGATCAAAACGAATAAAGCTCGAATAATGACAACATCAATGTTCAGATAGTTGGAAATACCCGTTGCAACACCTGCAAAAACCGCCTTTTCTGTGTCGCGATACAATCTTTTTTCATGGGTAGCTTTTTGATTGGTAGTTGATCCTTGTGTACCGAAATCATCCTCCTCACCGACATAGTCTGATGGATCTCCAAGCATTTGAAGTATCGATTGGATATCATTCAATTCAATGACTTGTTTTTTGTCATTCAATTTTTCGGCACAGAGTTCAGCGATCCTCAATTCAATGTCCTCAATGATCTCCTGAGCACCCGTTTCATTGGCCAATACATTTTTTAGCCGTTCCAGATACTGCTGAAGTGTTTCATAGGCGTCTTCCTCAATTAGGAAATTCATCCCTTTTATATTAACTGATACCGTCTTTTTCATTTTTCGTTGAGATTGGTAATTTTATTTACAGCTTCACTTAATTCTGACCAAGTGCTGTCTAATTCTTCGAGAAAAGTCTTTCCCATTTTTGTCAGTGCGAAATATTTCCTGGGTGGACCAGATTGTGATTCTTCCCATCGATAGGATAGAAGTTCCATATTTTTCAATCTCGTCAGGAGCGGATAAAGGGTGCCTTCAACTACGATCAGCTTGGCGTCCTTAAGCGTCTCCAGGATCTCTGATGGATAAGCTTCTTGTTTCTTGTCGAGAATGGAAAGAATACAATACTCCAGAATTCCTTTTCGCATCTGAGCTTGTGTGTTCTCCAAATTCATATTAATAATTTTATACAAAGATATATGTAAAAGATTGAACTATGCAATACATAGTACTATAAAAATAATTATTTAACATTTCTTAGTACTTAAATCTGAAGAGTCATTTAGGGGAACAAGGCCAGGTTGTAATTACGGATTGCCACGCGCATAGCGGGTTTCAAGGGCTCTTGTTTCAAACTTAAAATGCTTTTTATCTCGAAGTCTATTTCAGGATATTTTTTTACGAACTGGATCAATTTATAGAGAGCATATACAAATAGAGCCACTTTATTGCGATCATCCGAAATGAAAATGATGAGACGATTAAGCAATTCAGATTCCCGATAGTCGATCAAAGGAAGGGTTTGAATCGTGTTTACTAAATTCCGTAAAACAGATTGATTGTCAGAAGTTAAAATGCGGTCAATCAGTTGTTCCTGAAAAGGAATTAGGAGCCGAGTATCTTCTTTACTTATATGGATCAATAACCATGAAGCATATTCAGGGTAGGGGTGTGAAAGGTCCGATATTGCAACATTGACCAATTCAGGAATATTCCTTGGTTCACGAATGAATAGCTCCGCGTTTTTGGGGAAATTTTGAGTTCGGTAGGTTTTATCGATCAATTCTTTTATCATACGGATAAAAAAAAACGGCCATGAAGGCCGTTTCAAATCGTATTTTAAAATTATGCAGTAACACCAAGTACTTCAGCCATTTTTGCACCGATCTGTGCTGGCGAATCTACTACATGTATACCACATTCTCTCATAATTCTCTTTTTTGCTTCAGCTGTATCATCAGCACCACCAACGATCGCTCCAGCATGTCCCATTGTTCTACCTTTAGGAGCTGTTTCACCAGCAATAAAACCAACTACCGGCTTCTTTGAGTTTTCTTTGATCCATCTTGCAGCGATAGCTTCAAGATTACCACCGATCTCACCGATCATAACGATTCCTTCAGTTTCAGGGTCATTCATTAATAATTCCACCGCTTCTCTGGTAGTTGTACCGATAATTGGGTCACCACCAATACCAATCGCTGTAGTGATTCCTAAACCAGCCTTTGCAACTTGATCAGCTGCTTCATACGTCAATGTTCCAGATTTTGAAACGATTCCGATCTTACCTTTTTTGAAAACAAACCCTGGCATGATACCAACTTTTGCCTCTCCTGCTGTAATCACACCCGGACAGTTTGGACCGATCAAACGGCAATCATAAGCATTGATATATTCTTTTGCTTTCACCATATCCTTTACCGGAATACCTTCAGTAATACAAACGATCACTTTAATACCCGCATTCGCAGCTTCCATAATTGCATCAGCAGCAAATGCTGGTGGAACAAAAATAATTGAAACGTCTGCACCTGTTTTTGCAACAGCATCAGCAACCGTATTGAATACAGGTCTGTCCAAATGCATTGAACCTCCTTTACCTGGGGTTACACCACCAACAACATTGGTTCCGTATTCGATCATTTGTCCTGCGTGGAAAGTACCTTCACTTCCAGTGAATCCCTGTACAATTACTTTAGAATCTTTATTTACCAGTACGCTCATAGTGCGATTATTATTTTCGTTAAAAGTGTCCCAAAAATAGTTTTTTGAATTCGGATGACCAAGGAAAAGTCACTTCAAATTCGACAATTAATTAACATCTGTGACTTCCATTTCAAATACCAGAATGGAATTAGCAGGTATTTTATCCAGCTCCCTATCACCATATCCTAATTGAGGAGGAGCAATCAGGAAAGCTTTGCCTCCTTTTTTAAGGTCGAGCATGATCTCTTTCCATGCCCCGATGAGTTGATTTACTTTGAAGGTTACGGGTTCTTTCTGTTCATCAAATACGTTTCCATTCAACAAAGTTCCCTTGTAAGTGAAACTGACATTATTTGAATAAAGAATTTCATCACCCTCACCTTCGTCAATAATGGAAAAGTACAATCCTGATTCTGAACGTTCAAGGTCTAAATTCTTTGATTTGATGTATGCTTCGATCTCCTTGTCGAATACTTTGAGATCGTCATCCGAATAGGTTTTGCATGATGTGGTGATAACGAATACCCCCAAGATGAACAACAAAATTCTCATAGTTCAACCGGTGTTAACGTGTACCCCTCTTTCTGCAATAGACGGATCACTCCATTGGGGCCGCCAAGATGTCCAGCACCAACGGCAATGAAAGCTTTTTTATCTGCAATGATCTCGTTGATCTTTGGGATCCAGTTCTTATTTCTTTCATCCAGAAAATTCTGCTGCTCTTCAGATAAGACTCCACCTTCTTCCTGGATCATCAAATAAAGTGAATCTACATTTTGACGAACATACAATTCTTGCATTGTTTTGGTTAGATCGATCGATTCCTTCATGTTTCGAATTCCAGACATCACCATTTCGGTTTGTTGTTCGTCAGTCAGATTATCAAAGATTGCCATTTGTTCGGCTACAGTTTCTAATCCCAGGATCTTCTTTTGTTCTTCTCGCGCCATCCTGTCAAACGTCATTTCATAGGATTCCGTTTTACCCATAAAATGCAACTGTGTTGCCATTTGAACAACCACAAATGGTTTCATTTTTGTCATGGTTGATCGGAATTTTTCCTCCGACATTTTAAGTTCGTCCTGTGCCCATCTGATGATCGTGTCTGTTTGCTCAGGTGTAAAATAATCAAAGAAGCTACCTTCAGAAAGGGTGATGTATTTCATTGCTTCCAATTGGTTGGGTAGTCCAGGAAGCTCCATGACGAGCACATCCGATTTTTTAAAAAGCTTTTCCAGTTTATCAGGGAAAATGAAATTTTCCTTTTCGATCAAATGCATCGTTCCAAAAAGGTACGAACCCTTCTTAATCCCATTACCTTCTATTTTCCATAGAAGAGAACTCTTTTCCAATGGGAAAGGGCTCGTCTCCTGTGAAATTGAGACAAAATATGAAGACGTAATGAGAAGTACAGCAATAAGATATTTCATATTCAAATTCTGATTTCTGCCAGATAGTGGTCTTCGGCTTCTTCAATTCTTTCAGCTTTTAACCCTGCTTTTTTAGCAGCTTCAAACAGGTTTTCAAAATCAACATATAACCAGTTGAACCAAGCACTTTTGTCTTTTTTATACTTCATCTGGAATCTAAAATTCCCATAGTATTCGGTGTTTAGATCAACCCACATGTATCCTTCATCATCCATGTATAAATATTTGATATCTGAAGAGTCACAAATAATTTTCCCGCCAGGATTCAATAATGATGCCGCATGTTTTAGAAAAGACGGCAAGTTGGATAACTTCCCTGCGATACCTATGCCATTCATCAACATCAGGATGGTATCAAACTTTTCGTCCTTCACGTTCTCAAAAGAGATGTGTCTGGCATCAATACCTTTCGAACGCATATGACTTATGGCACCTTCTGATACATCTATTGCCACAACATCATGACCATTTTCCATCAATTCAAGCGCATGAACTCCGGCTCCCGCACCGACATCAAGCACTCTTCCTTTACATTTTTCAAGGGCAATTTTTTCGATCTCAGGCATTTCGTCATACGTCCTGAAAAGGACTTCAACTGGAATGATGTCGTCTTCACAAATATCTGAGCTGACAATAATATCGGCAGGTTTTCTTTTGGCAGCATATTCTTGAATAGCTGCGCCGATCGGATCTCCTGGAATAAATTTATTCATTAGTAATCGTATTCATCAAAACCTGAAAAATCATCTTCGGAATAACCATCTTCAAAGTCGTCCATTCCAAATTCATCATCTTCCTCTTCTCCCTCAAAATCATCTCCGATGAATGCTTCATTGCTGGCTTGTTTTGAGTCTTCAGGTGGTGCCATTCCCACAGCAAGGATCACTTCAGGATTTTCAGGTCCTTCTTTTTCGTACCCGATCAATTCGATCAGGAAGATCCACATTCTCATGAAATCATAGACAAGAATGAACTTCTGATCAGGTTCTTCTAGAAAATCCTTGATGATGGCATCTTTCATGGTGTTTGGCGTGCCGTCAACATCGTCATCACCATATGACATGTCCATTAAATTGATCTCATGCCCTTTGTCCCATTCGTCATTTGAGACATAAAAACTTGCCATTTCTTCTCCCTGAAAACGGAACGCATTAATTATCGCAGTATAAAATGATTCGAAGTTGTCCGTATCGTTAATAAGGATGTCCCTGAAAACCTCTTCATTCCTGTCAGAATCTAATAATACTCTGAATTTTAGGCCAGCCATAATGGTTGTATTTGTATAAATGTAAAAATATAATTAATCCTTGAAAACTGGTTCTTCAACAACAGTCAACCCCAATTCTTTTCCAATGGTCAACATAAAGTGAGTCGCTGCCATTTCTTCGTTAGGGATCTCTCCTTCCAAGATCGCCTCTTTAATTCTGGCTTTTATAATACCGATTTCATTACACGGTTGTAATCCGAAGGTCTTCATGATCATTTCACCTCCAACCGGCGGTTGGAAATTTCGGATCCTGTCTTTCTCTTCAACAGCTTTTAATTTTTCGGTGACGATCTCAAAGTTTTTCTTGTATCGTTTTACCTTGAACTCATTTTTTGAAGTGATATCCGCGTTACAAAGTTTCATCAAGTCATCTATGTCATCACCCGCTTCACTAAGTAATCTTCGTACCGCTGAATCCGTAACGGATCCCTTTACCAAGGCAATTGGTCGTAAATGAAGGCGAACAAGTTTCTGAACGTACTTCATTTTATGATCCAATGGCAACTTGAGACGTTTGAAGATCCTAGGAACCCACTTGGCGCCTAATTCTTCATGACCATGAAAAGTCCAACCTGCTTCGTGATCAAATCTTTTGGTAGGCGGTTTTGCTATGTCATGCATGATCGCTGACCATCTCAACCAAAGATCATCCGTGTTTTCACATAGATTATCCAGTACTTCAAGCGTATGATAGAAGTTGTCCTTATGAGATTTTCCGTTGATCGTCTCAATTCCGTGAAGATCGCACATCTCTGGGAAAAACTCATGCAATAATTTCGTGTTGAATAATAGCTCAAAGCCCCTGGATGGTTTATCGCAAAGAATGATCTTATTCACTTCATCCATGATCCTTTCTTTTGAAATGATCTCGAGACGGTGAGCATTATTGAAAATCGACTTCAAGCTTTCGCTTTCGATGGAAAATCCTAGCTGAGATGCAAATCGAATTGCACGCAACATCCTCAACGGATCATCCGAGTATGTGATGTCTGGGTCAAGTGGTGTGCGAATAATTCCTTTTTCGAGATCTTGAATTCCTCCAAATGGATCGATCAATTCTCCAAAATTCTTTTGATTAAGACTTAATGCCAATGCATTGATCGTAAAATCTCGTCTGTTCTGATCATCCTGAAGGGTACCATTTTCTACGATAGGCTTTCTTGATTCTGAGCGATAGGATTCTTTTCTTGCACCTACAAATTCGACGTCAAGATCCTTGTAAAGAAAATGTGCGGTACCGAAATTTTTAAATAAGGATACTTTCTTCACCCGTAAAATCCTACCACACTCTTCTGCGAGATCCATTCCATTTCCAACAACAACGATGTCAATGTCTTTGGTGGGTCTATCCAGGATCATATCACGGACAAATCCGCCAATCACATACGCTTCCAGATTCCTTTCGGTGACCACCTGAGAAACAACCTTGAAGACAGGATGAGTTAAACGATTTGCGAAATTTTGTGACATGCGCGGCAAAGATACAATCTAAGGTCCAAATAAATGGTCTAGCTGCGGATGATCTTAACAGATCCGTCCTTTTCGATCTTTATGATCTGTGATGGAGTTATCATTTTCTCTCTCAGCCGTTCTTCAACAACAGCATCTACCTTTAATTTGATCGAATCGGAGATATCTTCGAAACACGAAGGGGAAGGGGTTCCTGAAACATTGGCCGAAGTACTTACAATCGGCTTTCTAATAGACCTGATCAATTTAAGGCAAATAGGGTCCTTGGTGATCCTGATACCAACAGATCCGTCAGCAGCGAGTACAGAGGGGGCTAACCCTTCTGCATCCGGATAAATGATCGTCAAAGGTCTGGTTGCAAAATCCGCCAGGTCATAGCATACCTGATGAAAATCAGGGATGTATTTTTCGATCATCGGGAAATCATCTACTAATAGGATAAATGACTTTTCATCCGGACGTTCTTTGATCTTTAATATTTCCTGACAGGCATCCTCGTTGGTGGCATCACAACCTATTCCCCAGATGGTGTCGGTAGGATAAAGGATCGTTCCCCCATTTCGTAAGGCAGCAATTGATTTTTCCAGATTCATTCGTTCGATAATAGGTCAGGTCTTCTATCCTTTGTGCGTTGAAGAGCCTGTTCTTCTCTCCATTTTTCAACAAGCGCTGGATTACCCGATAAAAGTACTTCAGGTACTCGCCAGCCATTGTATTCTTCGGGTCTCGTATATACTGGGGGAGAAAGCAGATTATCCTGGAAACTATCTGTTAATGCAGAAGTTTCATCATTTAAAACTCCAGGTATCAGACGTACGATCGAATCGACCAGCACTGCAGCGGCAAGCTCGCCACCAGAAAGCACATAAGAACCGATCGAGATCTCTTTGGTGATGTAATGTTCTCTAATTCTTTCATCAACACCTTTGTAATGTCCACAAAGAATGATGATGTTTCCTCCTAGGGATAATTGATTCGCCATAGATTGATCCAGTACTTCACCATCAGGCGTCATGTAGATGATCTCAGAATAGGCTCGTTCAGCTTTCAATTTATCGATCACTCTGGCAATTGGCTCAATGCACATGACCATTCCAGCCCCACCACCATACTGATAATCATCTACTTGCTTCTGTTTTTGCAGCGAATAATCACGAATATTGTGAACATGGATCTCCGTAAGACCTTTGTCCTGAGCCCTTTTTAAAATAGAGTGCGAAAAAGGACCTTCGAGTAATTGAGGTACGACTGTAAGTATATCAATACGCATGGCACAAAAGTAATTCAAATCATACTTACCATAAAGGTTAAATCGCTCGATTTAGAACTTTATTTCTATTTTCGGTAGATGACAATGAATAACTTGTTTTTAAGCTTTGCGTTGGTCCTTTTCGTTCAGATCGGACAGTCGATGGCCCAATGGAACAAAAATAGCACTCCTACTTATCCAGAATTAATTGCTCACCTGGAGAAATTGGATGACCTGCATAAAGAGATCGAGTTATACAGTATGGGTCCATCTGACTTTGGCTTACCTATCTATGTGTGCATTGTCAATGGGAAAGGTGATTCTTTGTCCACTATGTTAAAGGCCCGATCAGAAACAACAATCCTTATCAACAATGGAATTCACCCTGGAGAACCTGACGGAATCAATGCCTGTCTGATCTGGTTGGATGAATGGATCAAACGAGGTAAAAAGACAGAAGGATTACCCGTAATTGCATTCATTCCGGCATATAATGTGGGTGGGATGATGAATCGTTCATCAAGTAGCCGGGCAAATCAGGAAGGACCAGAAGAATACGGGTTTAGGGGAAATGCTCAAAACCTTGACCTCAACCGGGATTTCATAAAAATGGATTCAAAAAACGCCTTTACTTTTTCGAAGATCTTTCATGCGCTTGACCCTGATGTGTTTGTGGATACGCATGTTTCGAATGGGGCGGACTACCAGTATACCCTGACTTTGATATCATCTGTCAAAGAAAGAATTGCTCCTTCCATTTCAGAGCTGACCTATGATATTTTGCTTCCACATTTGTGTGATGAATTAGGGAAGAAAAAAACGGATCTGTTTCCTTATGTCAATCTGAGAGGTGAAACTCCTAATACTGGTTTAGAGGCATTCAACGATTTACCTCGATATGCAATGGGCTATGCAGCCTTATTCCATTCCATTTCTTTCACGGTTGAAACACATATGCTTAAGCCTTTCCCGGAAAGAGTGACAGCTACACTCCAATTTTTGGATGAATTGATACAATGGACGGGATCGAATAGATCATTGGTCGAGGATCGAAGACAGAAGGCAATTGCACATTTTGGGAGAAGCGACTACTTCAAATTTGATTACCAATTAACGGAGAAAAAGGATTCAGTTTTGTTCAAGGGTTTCGAGCATTCATATCCAATTAGCGAGGTTACCGGATTGAAACGGCTAAAATACGATCGGAATAAACCTTACAAAAAATACATCCCTTATTTCAATGAATTCAGATCGAATGATTCAGTGAAGATTCCAAAATTCTTCGTCGTAGGAGCTCAATGTGAAGATGTTATAAGTCGCTTATCGTTTAATGGGATCAACTATCGACGGGTTAGTTCTGATACTACTCTTTCATTGACAACAAACAGAGTTTTATCGTTTGATAGTCCGCAAAGACCGTATGAAGGACATTTTGCTCATTCAAAAATTGATATTGAAAGAGAGAATGTAAAGATTGACCTGAAAAAAGGGGATTTGATCATCCCTACAGATCAAAAGAATCGTTGGTTCTTAATGCATGTCCTTGTTCCAGAAGCTGAGGATAGCTATTTTACCTGGAATTTCTTTGATAGCTACGTACAGCAAAAGGAGTATTTCTCTTCATATGTTTTTGAAGACAAGGCAAAGGAAATTCTGGAAAATGATCCAACATTGAAAAGCACTTTCGAAGAGCGGAAAAAGATGGATCAAAAGTTTAATGCTTCCTCATGGGAGCAATTGTATTATATCTATCAACATAGCGAGTACTTTGAGCCATCATGGCATTTGCTTCCTGTTTTTGAACTCCATTAGCATGAATGAAATAGTTCCTTCATTAGCCTATTTGTATTTTTCGATCATGAAATCGGACAATTCGATCCATGAGGATGAAAGAAAAATGTTGCATGAAATTTTGGATACCAACTGGAAAAAGATCTCCCAAAAAGGGGATCCCTTTGGAGCAATGGGAATGGAATTAATTGAAAGTATGGTAATGGACCTTGACGAAGGAGAAGTTAAACCACAAGAAGCATTCGATTATTTTCGGTCAGTTTATTCAAAAAGGAAGGAGGAAATCGATTCGGACCTCAGGTCGTTTATTCTAGAGTCTTCCATTCAATTAGCGGGGTCATTCAATCGAATGAATAAGCATGAACTTGTGTTGCTCTCTCAATTGGAAATTCTTTTAAAAGAATGATCAACCATATTTGGCTTTCAAAGAGTAACTTGAATTAGTGCTAAAACGATTTTGTTGCTTAGCCTTCAAACCATATCTTTGGGGAAAATGACCTCAATGAAACAATCTTATTCACTTTTACTTATTGGACTTTTCTTAACGATTCAGTCCATTGCTCAGGATACGACCTGGGTTCAAACTTTCACTTTTGATTCAATTACGGCAAGACGTGGAAACTTTGAATTTCCAGCTGAATTAAATGACAAACGATTTGAGAAAGTCTTGATGTACTATAAGCTAAAGTGCAGTCCTTTGACAACCTGGGATTCTTACAATTGTGGAGAATGGGATTACCTGACTTACACTAGAGTTTTTGATCACACAGGTCAGATGGATTCTGTAAGGAGAGACAGTGTCAAGTATCTTGCAAATTATTCATCTCCTTCGGTGTATGAATTCAATCCTTCAGGCTATACCAACAGTGATACATACACCTCAATGCAGTCGAAAATGTCCGGCCTTTCTGCCGTATACTCGAATATTTCAGGGACAATGAATGGGGTTAGTGATGCTCCTTTTGCTACATCTAATAAAGGCTCCAGAATGCAGTTTGTTATTTCAGCGACTGAATTATTGGCAGGAGGTATTACTCCAGGAGAATTGAAGTCATTAACACTGGATGTAGCGACAATAGTTGGAAACGGAGAGATCATTAATCCAATGATCAATATAAAATCTACAACCTTAACCGATCTTTTTTCTTTTGAAACAACAGGATTCACCAACGTATACAACTGGAACAGAAGTGCACTGAATACAAATGCGTTGATTGCCGGAACGAACGAGTTTATTTTTCATCAGCCATTCGTTTGGAATGGGACGGACAATTTAATCATTGAGTTAACCTTCGATCGACCGAATGAAAATGGAACCCAGATTGGTTTCAATATGGTCGATGCCTCTGGAAATGGTTTGTCGTATCCTTCAAAAAACGGTTCTATGAAGTTCGATGGGACTGATCAGGCATTACTTCAGCTTTCTGATTTTGATCTTGGAGACGAATTCACCATCTGTATGTGGGTAAAGGGTAATGGAAGTACCTCAACAAATACTTCAATTCTCGAGGCGTATGATACTTTAAATAGAAGAGTGATCAATGTTCACTTGCCATGGAGTAATAACCGAATGTATTTTGATGCTGGCGAAGGTTCGGGTTATGATCGAATTGATATTGATATGAACCCTGGTGATATTGATAATAATTGGGTTCACTGGGCATTTGTGAAGGATGCCGTGAATGGTGAAATGTTCATTTACAGGAATGGAGTTCAGTTTCATTATGGAAATGGCAAGAATTTGTCAGTAGGATATATCCATCGAATGGTTCTTGGACAAAACTGGAATGGAGCATACAAATGGAAAGGGAATATTGATGATTTCCAACTATTTGACGTTGCTTTGGATGCGACAGCAATTGCAAACAATTACATGACGAAGGGAGATATCAATCACCCATTCTATTCAAACCTGCTTGTAAGTTATGATTTTGATGACGACGAATATGCACAAGATCTATCCGCGAATAATTACATGTTGATGCCGTCTGATTATGGGATGTTTGATTTTTCTCAATATCCACAGGCTGGAATTCAGAATGTTGCAGTTAGACCACTTGTAGAATTTGGTCAATCACTGTCGCCTGCGACTTTTGATGGTGTGTTTGCAGCGGAATTTGCTAAACTGAAAGAACCTCAGGTCGTATTTGAATTTGCGCAGGTAGCGAATCATTTTGAGATCGTAAATGCTTTTCTTGGGTTACCATCTGGAAATGAAGTGGTATACGATGAAAATATGAACGTTGTAAGCTCGACCCCTTTCACTGGTGCTTGGACAATTAACAACGAACAGGTGACGTATTACGAGGCACCATTTGAGATCATCCACGATGTTGAGATTGCCAGATACATTACGCCGTATGGAATTCAATTTGATCTGGGGCCACAAGGTTTTGCCTGGATCTATGATGTAACCGATTATCAGCACTATCTGAAGAATACAGTGGATCTTGCGGCTCACAATACCCAGGAATTGATCGATCTAAGATTTGCATTCATTGAGGGTATTCCCCCGAGAGATGTACATAAAAGAGAGCCAGTATGGGCTGATTTCAGAAGTTACAACTTTGCGAATCTTGCAAATGATGTAGAATTACAAAGCACTTCTGTTCAATTGTCAGATACCTCAGACATGTTCAAGATCAAAACAAGATTATCTGGACACGGACAGGTCGGAAATGGAGCTTGTTGCGAATGGGTACCAAACAACCATCAGATCAAATTGGATGGGGTTTCGAGATTTAACTGGAACATTTGGCAGACTACAGAATGTGGTGATAACCCGAATATTAGTCAGGG
Organism: Bacteroidota bacterium; assembly: GCA_006227105.1. Lineage (GTDB taxonomy): Bacteria > Bacteroidota > Bacteroidia > Flavobacteriales_D > Crocinitomicaceae > M0103. The sequence continues at coordinate 2,538 of SBFR01000129.1, read as the reverse complement.
AGGAACTTGGCCATATGCCAGAGAAGGTTGGTGTCCCGGAGATATGGTCCGAGAGAATGATTTCGACATGACACCATATGTGAATCCTGGAAATACAGTTGATATTGATTATGCGATCAATCAAGTGCCAGTGAGCGATCCGGGTCAGGCTGGAGGAAATTATATCATGGCTTTTGATCTTATTTCCTATGGAGCACCGAATCATCAACACGATGCTGCGATCATTGATGTCTTGAATCCGAACAACTATGAATACTTCAGTAAGTGGAATCCGACTTGTTCCAATCCAAGAATTGTACTGCAGAATGCAGGAGAGCAACCTTTGACAAGCTGTATTATTCGTTGTTGGATCAGCTATGGAGACTGGATCGAGTATCAATGGACAGGGAACCTAGGATTCCTTGAAAAAGAGATCGTTGAGATCCCGGTAGATGATATCACCTGGTGGCAGGACTATGAAGGGTTGATGACTTTTACCGCTCAAGTATATGCTGTAGAAGGTACTCAGGACCTTGACGAGTATCCAAACAATAATGTGAAATCTGTTAAGTTCTCTGCTCCTGAAGTGATCAATGGGCCTTTCTTTGTTTGGTTTACCACGAATAACAGAGCTAATGAAAATCAATGGAGATTGCAGGATTCAGATGGTAATGTGATCTTCGAACGAACTTCTTTGTTGAACAGCACACAGTACAAAGACACGTTCGATCTGGCACCTGGATGTTACAGTATCATTATTGAAGATTCTGACCACGATGGAATATCATTCTGGGCATCTGCTCAATATGAAGGAGAAACAGGTGGATCCTTCAGAGTTCGATTGGTCGGTGGATCCTACGCAGAGATCTTCCCTGGGGATTTTGGACATTATCACCGTTATGATTTCTCTGTAGGCTTCGGGGTTGGACTTGATGAGGAAGATCTTGATCATAAGATAGCCATCATACCGAATCCAACTAACGGACAATGTACGATTGAACTAAGTGGAAGTGTGAGTAATGATGCTCATTTGGAAATCCTTGATCTGTCCGGAAGAATGGTTTATGGAGAAAAAATGATCTCGACAAGTAACTTCGCTGAATCACATCTGGATCTGAGTTGGATTCCGTCAGGAAATTATATCGTAAAGATTATCACAGGAGATCGAGTTTATACCGAAAAGATGATCAAACAATAATTGATTTTGAATTAGTAGAAAGGGCGTCAAATAGACGCCCTTTTTTATCAACGAAAATATCTTTTTAATCGAAGTATCGGACCTTCAAAATAGTTCATACTTAAAACGGCAATGATCCACGTAGTCGTGATCACAATTATCGCATGGATTATAAACTGATAAATGCTTCCTGTCCCATCTGTAATGTTCAACCATTGAAGACTATAATGGATGAATATGCAATGGAACATATAGATGCCGTATGTGATTTTTCCTCCACGAGAGAAATAAGGAATTAGATCTGCTTTGAAGAAAGATCTTTCTGAGAAGACCTGTTCAAGAACAATGAACAAGAAGAATGATCCAGTTAGCAGTTTTTCTATAGATCTTAACTCTCTGGTAAATAATCTGGAGGATCCTAGAATCATTAATATTCCCAGAAGATATGTAACGATGATGATCGATCTTGGGATCTTTTGAATGAATTCCTTTATTTGGAGATGAAAGACAGCCCAGGCACCGAGTCCTCCAATACAGAGGTCTGAGATATTTGCCAAGCTGTGATAATACATGACTCTCTCGTCCTCAGCGTTGAAAAATCGAAAAATTACTGAGGAAAGAATTAGAACAAGGAAGATAAAAGGCCAACCATTGGCTTTTCTCAATGGTTTAAGCAAAACCATCAACAAGATCATGGAGATGTAAAATTGCTCCTCGATACTCACGGACCAAGTAATTGAAAGAAAATTTAAAGGATCATTTATTCCGTTCCAGATCTCGTCAAGATTAGAAAGAAAGAAAATGTAGTTTAAAATGGAATGGTCCGTATTAATACCCTTAGGAAGCATTGGGAAAAGTAAAAAGCCGAAAATGACGATTAATAAATAAAGCGGCCAGATCCTGAGTATCCTTCGTAGTAAGAAATTCAAAGGTTTGATTTCTCCGGTTCTCTGCTGTTCAGTGAACAAAAGATAAAAGATCAGAAATCCACTCAGTACAAAGAACAATCCTACACCATGATGTCCTTTGGATCCAAGGAAATAGATCGCCTTATAAGCATTGTTTTCTGTAAAAGCTCCCCAAGACTCTTTACCTAAAGTGAAAAGATGAAAGATCAGCACCCCTAGAGCTCCTATAAATCGAAGTCCATCAAGATTGGGTAGATGTATTTCTTTTGAGTTCATTTTTGACTTGGATAAAACTAAGAAAACATTAAAGACTGTCAGACGTTGATTCCTTTTTCATGACTACATTTGTCAAAAATTCAGAACTATGACTTTTGATATAGCTATTGTTGGTGGTGGGATCGTAGGTGCAGCTACGTTCTATAAGCTTCAAAAAAGAAATCCAGATAAGAAGATCATTCTGATCGAAAAGATGGA
>SBFR01000042.1 GCA_006227105.1 Bacteroidota bacterium | reverse complement strand
GATGCTCTCGTGATCACGAAGGCCGATGGGGAGAATGAAAAGAAAGCCCAGCTCGCGTCGAGAGAATATGCTAACGCTATGCATTTATTTCCACCTAAAAAGAGTGAATGGGTGCCTTTGTCGTTTACGTGCAGTAGTCTGGAAAAGAAAAACATTGACAAAGTTTGGACGACGATCGAATCCTTTGAAAATCAGACAAAGATCAACGGTTGGTTCGATCAACATCGACACATTCAGGATAAATATTGGTTACGTGAGACACTTAAGGAAATGATCCTGGATGAGTTTTTTGAAAACACAGACCTTTTGGAACAATTAAAGTTGAAGGAAGAACAAGTGTTTAAAGGTGAGATAAGTTCCTTTCAGGCTGCGGAATCTCTTTTTAAAGCATTCAATAAAAAATTGCGTGGAACAAATTAAGTTTATAATTGAAGGGGAGTATATTGAATTAATTCAATTGCTAAAGGTGTTGGGAATTGCGCAGACCGGTGGACATGCGAAGTTCATCGTGGATGAAGGTGAGGTTACCCGAAACGGAGAAGTTGAGCTACGAAAAAGAGCAAAACTAGTACCGGGAGATCGAATTGAGCTGGAAGGAATTCAGATCGATCTGTTATCAGAATAACTCCTGAACTTCTTTCTTCAGGTATTCAACTGTAATCTCGGTTGGTAATTCTCCAATTTCAGCCACCAATTCAAATATTTTGGCTGATAGATCCATACCTGTTGATGCAGCTCCCATTTGGTTGCCCGCGATATTGATGATCTTGATCGTTTCTTCCTTTGAATTCTTTACCATCTGCCATGCCTGAGGTGAGATGAACATCTGTTGAGCAACATTGTGGTCATATTCCTCTCTGATCGCCTTAAGGAATTCAGTTTGAAGTCCTCTTGCAGGTAAACCTGGATTATGCAATCGCATGACAAGGCTGTTCGGATGTATTCTTTCCATCAATAGAATCGCTCGCTGATAGGCCTCTACACGATGAGGTAAGAAGTAGGTCTGACGTTCTTTTTTCATTTCAGCCCTTACAGTTTGAATCTCCTTTGAAGTTTCTCTTCTAAGAAAAAATATTGTAGTAAGTAATACTGCCCCTGAAGGAATAAGTATCAATGCAATTTGAAATAAGATATCCATGGCTTTTCGATTTAAGACAAAGATAAAATTCAAATTGGGATAAAAGTAACGGATCGAAGTAATACTTTTTTTTCGTCAATTAATCGTAATTTCATCGACCAAATGAGCACTTCACTAATTGTAATTGTACTTGTCAGCTATTTCGCTGTTCTTATGCTGATTTCCTTTTTGACATCGAGGAATGCTGACTCCAATACTTTTTTTACAGGTAATCGTCAAAGCCCATGGTATCTTGTGGCTTTCGGGATGATCGGTGCTTCGCTTTCTGGGGTTACATTTATTTCAGTTCCGGGAGCAGTTCTAAATGAAGGAATGGCTTACTTTCAGATCGTCCTTGGGTATGTGTTGGGTTATTTGGTGATTGCGAAGATCCTTATGCCGATTTATTACAGGATGAATGTTATTTCGATCTATCAATATCTTGGTGAACGACTTGGCATTGTTAGTTATAAAACAGGTGCAGCATTTTTTATTCTCTCGCGTACACTCGGGTCGGCAATGCGTCTGTATTTGGCAACTCTTGTTCTTCAACTGTTCTTGTTTGAAGATCTTGGAGTTCCGTATTGGTTGACAGCTGTTGTTACGGTATTGCTGATCTGGATCTACACTTTTAAAGGAGGAATAAAAACGATCGTTTATACGGACACTTTTCAGACCTTTTTTCTAGTTAGCGCCGTTGTCATTTGTGCGATCATCATAGGAGAGAATATTGGAGTCGGATTTACCGGTTTATATGACGCGGTCGCTTCTTATGGTGATCATGGTGAGTTGGTAAGAATTTTTCATTTTGATGATCCTAACAGTAAATTCTTCTTTCCAAAGCAATTTTTTGGAGGGATGTTTCTGGCGATCGCAATGACCGGACTGGATCAGGATCTTATGCAGAAAAATCTGACATGTAAGAACTTGAAGGATGCACAGAAGAACATGTATTCCTTTACAATCATTCTTGTTGTTGTTAATTTCCTTTTTCTGTTACTGGGGGGAGCAATGTACGTCTATGCCGCGCAGTCAGGGGTTGACTTGCCAATGAATGCTGAGGGTCAAGTAATGACAGATCGCGTTTTTCCAACACTTGCTTTGGGAGAATTTGGAACCGTTGCAGGAGTCTTTTTTCTTCTCGGTATTACGGCATCTTCATATGCCAGCTCAGATTCTGCACTTGCAGCACTTACTACCGGTTTTTGTATTGACTTCTTAAATTTTAACGAACGAACTGATGAAAAAGAAAAGCAACGGTTAAAGCTTTACACCCATATTGGGTTTAGTGTACTTTTCCTTTTGATTATTCTAGTAGTTTATGCATTAAAAGCTGATTCATTGATCGGATTGATACTTAAAGTGGCTTCGTATACCTATGGTCCGTTGTTAGGGCTGTTCACTTTCGGAATATTTACGAAGAAGAATGTGAAGGATAAGCTTGTACCTATCATTTGCATAATTGTTCCGGTCCTTTGTTATCTTTTGGACAGTTATTCCAAGGTTATCTTTGGGAATTACCAATTCGGATATGAATTACTTATCCTTAACGGACTACTTACTTTTGCAGGATTAATGCTCATCTCAAATAAGAAAACAGTATGAAGATCGCTCTGTCGGATAACGGAAAACATTTGAATTTTGCTCCTCTAACATTAACCAAACCGGTGGCGGAGCTTAGAATGGGGATTCTTACCAATACTGAGCGATGGAAAAAATATTGTCCTGAGGATGAGTTCAGTTATGTAACGGAGAATTATTTGGAAGGAAAATATCCAAGTGATGAGGTGGATCTGACTGTTTGTGCCAATGTGATTGCTAATGAAGAGTTGGTCGCAGCGCTAAAAAATCTTGAATCAGGACAAGTGCTATATGCAGAAGGACATCTTTTAGGTTATACGCATCTGAATGGAGAGAAAGTAGAATATAAGGGTGAATTTCCTGTTATTTTGAATGAACGTTGGGACATCTATCAAAAAAATGATCTTGTTCTAAAGCATGATTTCGATCTATTGACATTTGGACGTAAAAGCCAAGAGCTCTCTGAGACAAATCTTTTAATTGGAGAAGAATCACAATTGTTTATTGAGGAAGGTGCTGTGATTGAGGGTGCCATCATCAACACAAAGTCTGGTCCGGTGTATGTTGGGACAGGAGCTGAGATCATGGAAGGTTCTGTCGTTAGAGGTGGATTGGCAATGTGTGATGGGGCAGCTCTGAAACTTGGAACAAAGGTATACGGCGCTACGACACTTGGACCGCATTGTAAAGTTGGAGGAGAGGTGAATAATGTGATCTTTCAGGCCTATTCGAACAAAGGACATGACGGATTTTTAGGAAATTCTTTAATCGGTGAGTGGTGTAATCTTGGAGCTGATACCAATACCTCAAATCTTAAAAATAATTACGGCAATGTTCGCACTTATTCCTACGCTGAAGGTAAAGAAGTAGATACCAATATTCAGTTTATGGGTCTGACTATGGGCGATCATTCAAAATGTGGGATCAATACCATGTTCAATACGGCCACTGTAGTAGGTGTATCAGTAAATATTTACGGTGCCGGATTCCCAGCAAAGTACATCCCATCTTTTTCATGGGGAGATGCAGAAGGATCCACTGCTTTTCGATTTGATAAGGCGATAGAATATTCCAATAAAATGATGGAGAGAAGAGGTCAGCAACTCACTTCGGCCGAAATTGAAATTCTGAGAGTTATTTCTGAACAATA
>SBFR01000014.1 GCA_006227105.1 Bacteroidota bacterium | reverse complement strand
GCCTGATCTAATGTTCCTCCTGAACCACTTCCGGTAGGTAAAGTAACAGAGTTACCGCCGGAAATTGATAAGGTTTGTCCAGCGAGACTGAGCGTTTGAATTTCATTTGTCGGATTACTATCGGCATCACCACCAGAAGTTTCGGCATAAAGTGCATAAGGAACACTCAACAATTGACTTGTTGCGGAGATGCTATAAACCGTTCCTCCGGCTGGGTCAGTTTCAGATTTTAGATAATAAGGCCCGTTTGCCCAGTTGATGCTTGAAAAAGATCCTGAAACAGGTGTGCCATTTCCAATTTCCATGGTCGCAAGACCATTCGTATTTGTCGTTACGGTATGTCTTTCAATATAAACGGCAAGTCCAGAAGAAGACCCTTGTAAAATGCTGATCTGAACCCCGACAGGGCTATTTGAAATCAACGTATTGGAAGCATTGCGGACAACTGATTGGTAGGTCATTTTTTGAGGAGACTGTGCAATTGAATAGAAAGATCCAGCCAGACAAAATGCCAAGAGTAGTTTTTTCATAGTTTAGTTTTTAATGATCTTATAGGTGCAAATTTTTAAATCGTTCGAGGAGATTTCGATGTAATAGTTCCCCGTGGCCAATTCGGCCATATTAATCTCTGATTTTTCAGTAGTAATCAAGTTCCCTTTAATGAGACGACCATTGATGTCATATAACAGAATTCTACCATTGTCAATTTTAGAATTGTCTAATTCGATATAAACGAATTCTTGGGTAGGGTTAGGGTAAATTTCAATCGTTAATCCTTCAATTGAAATGACTTCAAGTGGGCCATATATTTCAAAGGGTTGTTGAACTCCCTGGTTTACATTGCCTGTAGATCCAGAAGCTGAAATATAATCGACTTGTCCTATTGTGTAGGATACAGAACCAGCTGCACTTGAAGCATTGCCTCCAGAAGTCACAACGTCCGATTGAGCGTAAGAAAAGCTTGAAGCGATCAAGCTGAGTAGTAATAGCTTTTTCATGAATGTTAAGATACAAAAAAAGGCGCCTGAAGCGCCTTCGATTATTATTTTATCGGACCAGGTGGAAATAAGTATGTCCTTCCACGCTTTCTCCGTTGAAATCAGTTGCTGTGTATTTAACATAGTATACACCTTCATCAGCATCTTTACCATTGATCTTTCCGTCCCACCCTTCATTGATCGAGTGAAGTTCGTGCACTGAATTACCCCAACGATTAATAATCACGGCTTCAAATTGATCACCATAGATTACGTCTACAAAGTATTCTTCATTTGACCCGTCACCATTAGGAGTGAAAATGTTTGGCGGAGTAACAACCATTGGTGGTATCACTTCGATCTCAATGTCATAGGTATCAAAACACAGTCCGTTGGATGCTAAAATTGTAATTGTATAGATACCTGGCGCTGTATAATCACTGGACACACTTGCAGTCGAAGTAGTATTATATGGAGCAGTTCCATTACCGTAGTTCCATGTATAATTATTGGCTCCCTGACTTGTATTTGTAAATGAAACAGTAATTGGAGCATTCGCATACACAGGAGATGCTGATCCACCCGCCACAGGTAATGGAAAAGCTGTTACCTGAACTTCATCAGTATCTGTACATCCGTTCGCATCCGTTCCTGTTACCGTGTAAATAGTCACTCCTGTTGTTGGAGCGAAAGGTACTCCATTGGTAACGCCATTATCCCACGAATAGCTAACTCCTCCAGCACCATTTAGCGTAACTTCAGTAGGGTTAGAACCACTTGGTTCGCAAATGTCCACATCCTGTCCTGCATTTATCACCGGTGATGGCCAAACCGTTACAGTTACATACGTATTTTGATTCTGAGAACAAGCCGTTGGACTCGAATCCGTAACATCGATCAATTGATAATCATAGAATCCTGAAGTTCCTGTAGGAGGATACAAATAAAATACGTCATTTGCTGTCGTGACTGGTGGTTGCGGTACACCATTGATGGAATAATTGATCGTATACGGTCCTGTTCCATCGGCACCGGTTAATACCAATTCCGGACTTGGGTCTCCCGGACATAAGGCAACATTGTCTGTAATAGATGCAGTCGGAAGTGGATTTACCGTGATTGTTTGAGTTGAAGTTTGAGTCGCTGCGCACGATCCAGGTTCGGTAACTGTTAATGTGTACGTAGTTGTTGTCGATGGTGTAGCAACTGGATTTGCGATGTTAGGATTGCTTAGGCCTGTTGCTGGAGACCATGAATAAGAGTAGGGTCCATTACAACCATTCTGCGCAGTGGCGTCTAATTGGGACTGCTCTCCTTCGCAAATTTCATTCACACTTGCAGAGGTGTTAACGACCAAAGGGTTGGACCCTGCAATTGTAAAAGTGAATTCTGCTGTATTAATGTTACAAGGCGTCTCCCATGCTCTCCACTTGTACGTACCTGGACAGAATCCGGAAACATCAATAACCGTTAAAGGATATGGTACTGGTGTGCTCCAAGTGGAAGAAGATGCACTACCTCCATTAATACAGATCTGTGGAGACAAATAGTTAGCTACACCAGTAAAGTTCGCATCAACACAAACGATTTCAATGTGAACATTGTAGCAGCACTGCCAACCTGCATTACTTGTAAAGGATAACTCAAGATTGTTTCCATTTAAATTTTGAGAAACATTTGTTAATGCGCCACATGGGCTACAAGCAATAGAATACCCTGAAAGGAAAAGAGTAATAGCAAAAAGAAAATTTTTCATAGGTGAAATAGTTGCGGTAAAAATAACAAATCGCATTGGGTAGACCAATTCAAAATGAATATGGTTGCATGTTGATTTAATATTTTCACTTTTTCGGAGAAGATAGTTCTAAAATTTTCAACTCCAGATCATTAATTCTTTGTTCTTGCTCCTGAATTGCTTTGATAAGTGGAACAACAAATTCACTGTATCGTATGGAATAAAAATCGTCATCATTCGATGGTTTGACCACTCCGCTGAAGGTTGTGTTCATTTTGCGAATGGAATTCTCAACTTCTTGCGCAATGAGTCCACTATAGACGATGCCCTTTTGTCCCTCAGCAGTGTATTCGTATCTCACAGGATTGAGATCCATTATGAAATCAAGTCCTAATGTTTCCGAGGTAATGTTCTTTTTTAATCGAGCATCTGAAAAAGTACTCCATCCAACTTGTCCTCCTATGGATGTCATTGATGTATTTCCGATAATTGCGCTATTACTTGAAGTAACCACAGAACCACTTCCGATTGCAATGGCATTGCTTAACGCACTGCTTTGTGCATCGGCGTTGAATCCAATGAAGACATTATTACTCCCAGAAACCGAGTATTGTCCGGCAAAATTTCCAACATAGGTGTTATTACTCCCGATCGTATTGAAGAACCCGGCGTGCGCCCCGAGGAATGTATTTTCTTCACCTATTGTGTTGGAGTTTCCCGTTGTCACTCCAAGAAAAGAATTATGGTTACCATCGGTATTATTTTGCCCGGCGTATGTTCCGATAAAGGTATTCTCATCACCTGAAATGTTTGATTTTCCAGCTCTTCTTCCGGCAAATGTGTTCATAGCGCCATCAAGATTGGCCTCACCTGTTTCAGCGCCTAAAAAGACATTCTGGCTTCCAATAGTATTCGCTACACCACTGTTGAAGCCAGCGATAAAATTGTATTGGCCAAACGTATTGCTTGCGGCTGCATTTACTCCAAGATGAAGATTGAATTGTCCCTTTGTGTTCAGAACAGATTTGTTGTTGATTAAATAGGCACTATCTGAAGGTATAGTGATCTGTCCGTTGACATCGAGTTTTTGAAGTGGGGTAGAAGTTCCTATACCAACCCGGGTGCCAGTATTGTATAAATTGCCATTATCCACACTCCAGCTCGTACCGTTCCAGAAAACCGTATTTCCTTCCGTTATTCCGTCAGGAAAAGCTCCGTTTCCAGCATTTTTCGCGTAAATAGCATACGGAACACTTAAAAGTTGAGCGATCCCAAGATCGTCGAAAGTAGATCCTCCCGAAAAATCTGCTTCTATCCGAATGAATTTTGCGTTCGTGCTCCAGTCAATATTAGTAAAATCACCACTTTCAACAGAACCTGAACCAATTTCAAGCGAAAAGAGGCCAAAATCATTGGTGACTGCACTATGAATTTCACTGTATAGAACCGTACCTGATGTACTTTGATCAACGATACTCGCTCTGATCGAAATAGGGCTATTTACCAGAGTAATCCCGGATGCGTCTCTTGCCACTGCTTGATATTTAAAGGCTTCAGGGACTTGAGCCCAATATACCAATGGAAGAAAAAGAAATAGGAAATTGAGTATTATTCTTTGCGTACTCATAATTTGAAAAGTTTTAATTCTAATGTTTGATTTTCTTTCAGAATATTCAAATGATACAGCCCCGAAGACAATCCTGAAGTGTTGATCACATAATTTCCATTTAATACTTCAACGGGTAATTGAAGCTCCTTTCCATCTGTGGAGAAAATGAAGATTTGTAAGTGATCTTTTGAATGTATGAAAAGTACATCCCTCGTAGGATTTGGATAAATATTTAGGTCGTCAAGGTTAAAATGCTGCGAAACACTCAGGATGTTCAGATAATCCTGTTGAAATCCCTGAGTTAGAATGTTCGACGTTGAACTAACAGTTTCAATCACTGGTTCTCCCAATGTCCAGGATAATCTTCCCGAGGATGAAGAAAACTCTTCTCCAGCTGTACTTACGATTGATTGGGAATATCCACATTGTGAAATAATCAGTATAAGCAGCAATGATCTTAATTCTCTCATCGTTCAAATGTATAACAAATGGGAAGATTGTAAAAAAGAAAAACCCCGCCGTAATGACGAGGTTTCACTTCAAAAGGTTGAGATCATTTATTGATCTTCGTCACTTTAAATTCTGTTCTTCTGTTTGCTTGGTGAGCTTCCTCAGAGCATTCTACGCCATTAGCACACTCATTAACATGCTGAGATTCACCATATCCTTGATAAGTAAGTCGTTTGGATTCAATTCCCTGAGCGATGAGGTACATCACGGCAGCACGAGCTCTTTTATCCGATAAAACGCGGTTGTACTGATCAGATCCTCTTGCATCGGTGTGTGAACCCATTTCGATGTCAATTTCAGGGTTGTCTTTTAAGATCCTAACCAGCTTGTCCAATTCTTTCGCTGCGTCTGGTCGGATGTCCCACTTATCAAAGTCATAATAGATATTCTCCAGTACAATCGGCTTGTTGATCACAATTGGTTCAACTTCAAAATCGGCAAAGAAGTCTTCTGAATATTTTAATCCTTTGGTCGTAAGATTATCTGTTCTTGTAAAACACCCAAATTTGGTACAGTACAAATGATAATCTGAATTTGGCTCCAGTTTCATCTTAAAGAATCCATCTTTCCCACTTGTCATTGAGATCACTTTGCCAGTTTCAATGTTGGTGATCTCCACGATTACTCCTTCCACAGGAATATCAGTTCCTTTTTCACGCGCACTTCCGATCAGATTGAACGTTGGTGGCTTTTTATCAAACGAGTACATTTTGTCTGAATTGGTTCTTGATGAAGAAACGAAACCTGTAACATCATTTGAATTCATAGAGAAACCAAAATCATCCTTACTTGAATTGATCGGATAATTCAAGTTTTCAGGCTTCACCCATCTTTCGCCATTATAATAAGTGATGAACACATCCAATCCACCCATCGAATTATGAGCATCGGAGCTGAAGTAAAGTGATCCATCATGATGATAATATGGAAACATTTCGTTGCCCGTCGTGTTGATCTGTGGACCTAAATTTTCAGGTTTTGTCCATGCTCCGTTTTGCAATTCCGTTTTGTAGATATCTGTTCCACCAAAACCACCAGGCATATCCGATACAAAGTACATTGTTTTTCCATCTTCAGAAAGGGCAGGGTGACCATTCGAATAATCATCACTGTTGTATGGAAATTCTTGAAGATTTCTCCATTTCCCATCGATCAATGTTGCCTTGAAGATCTTAAGATTGTTTTCTCTTTCTTCATTGACTTCCATCTTTCTTTTCAGGTAATTGCTTCGGGTGAAATAGACCGTCTTGCCATCCTTTGAGAACGTAGCTGGACCTTCATGAAATCTTCCGTTGATATCACCTTGTAACAATTCTGGTGTCATCCAGTTCCCTTCGGCATCCTGTCTCATTTGATACAGATCCAGATATGAATTTCCGGTCCATGGACTCTCTTTTCTTCCCGAGAATACTTCTTTGTCAGCGGCAAAAACAGCTCCATTTTGATATTCAATGATACTAAAGGTATTCACGAATTTATCTTCAAGGATCGGCTTCAGTTCGTACAATGTGGTATCTCTGTATCGCTCAATAACTGAGTTACAAGATGTATAAAGCATTCTGGCAAGAATGTCATTAGGATACTTGTTCAAATACTTTTTAAAGTAACCTGCTGCATCTCGGTGTTTCCCAGTTGCCATCAGCGTTTTTCCGTAGTCGAAATACGTTCTTACTGAAGTCCCAGGTCTCTTAACCGCATTCGAATAGATAGATCGAGCTGAGTCCACCTGACTGGTTCTGAAATACGAATCTGCAAGTTTTAGCTCTACTAGAGGATCAGAGGTTTTCCGGTAAACTTTTTCGAAGTGTGGAATAGCTTCTGAATAGGCAATATATTCATAATATTCATTGCCTTTACGTGTATGATAACCTACGCAACTTCCCAACAGTAAGCTGGCAGGTATTATGATTGATAATATTGATCTGGTCATGTCGATTAGTTTTAAAAATAACGAGGTGTTTTCTGCTTGATCAATTCTTTTCCAAGGTCAATACCGATCATGATCTCATGCGAACCTTGTGAATAATGTCTCAACTTGGATACAGTCACATCATAAGCATATCCTATTCTGAAATGACTGTTCGTCTGGTATTCCAAAAGAACAACAACTGCATCGTTCGTACGATAGGACAACCCAACCCAATAGGTGTTCTTGTAAACGGTTGATAGGTTGATATCTGCCTCTAATGGTGCATTATGAACGTACTTTAACAATACGGAAGGCTTGATCTTGATATCCTTATCTGTATCGAAAACATAGCCTGCAGTCAACAAGTAGTGTCTTCTTAGGAAAGAGGATTTGCTAAGATCAATACTAAAGTCCATTCCTTTTTGATATGCAATCAAAGTTGGAACCGACAACCCAATGTAGTGTTTCTCACCGAAATAGTACATTCCTAATCCCATTCTAGGAAGGATCTTGCTCGTCAGATCATTCTGAAAAACTTGATCCTGTGTATCCCAGATAAGCAGTTCGGTCAAGTTTGCAGAGAACTGTGAGATACCTGCATTGATCCCAAGCGCCAACTTGGAAGTTGCACTTGTCTTTAACTGGTACGCATAATTGAACATAGCGGTATTCTGTTTTGTGACGCCTATTCGATCATGCATGAGGATCATTCCGAGACCCATGTTTTTTGTTTTGATCGGACCATCTACCGCTGCAATTCCGGTGAAAGGAGCTCCATCAAATCCAACCCATTGATCCCTGAAACTCAATGTTGAGGTCCAGTAATCATGAGATCCTGCATATGCCGGATTCAGATAGAGTCCGTTAAACATGTATTGACTTACCATCGGGTCCTGCTGTGCCTTAGCTCCGAACGCGAAGGTGATTCCTGTAAGTATGATTATTAACTTTTTCATGACATTCTTTATTAAGGTTCAGCAATTATCTTCTTAGATCTACATATCCGGTTAGTGTCTTCGAACCGTCTCCCGTGAAGACCGTTAGAACTACGAAATAGGTAGCATCAGGTAACGGTTCTCCAATATTGTTTGTTCCGTCCCATTCATTCTGGTAATCTTCAAGATTATAAACAATGTTACCCCATCGATTGTAGACAGTGAATTCATTATCCGGATAGGAATCAATTCCATGGATATCGAAGATCTCGTTGTCTCCATCTCCATTTGGAGAGAAACCTTGTGGCATAATCAGATCATCCGGTTGTGTCAGAGTTACTCTAACCTGGATTCTACAACCATTTTGGTCAGTAACGATCAGCGTATACGTTCCTGAAGGCAGATTTGTAAGATCTTCTGATGTATATCCATAAGGCTCCCAAACGTAATCGTATGGAGCAGCTCCACCGAATACTTCAACATCGATCGAACCATCTTGTGCACCCCAGACACTGATATTATCTCCGCTCACGTACTCTGAAACATTAACCGTGTAGTACAATGAATCCGGTTGATTAACGTCTGAATTCACTGTGGTAGTACATCCGAAGATGTCTGTAACGGTTACCGAATAGCTTCCTGAAGAAAGGTCAGTAATAAGGTCACTGCTTTCTCCCGTAGACCATTCGTAGGTATAAGGTCCGTTTCCACTTTGGACAATCACTTGAATTTCACCATCTGATCCTCCGTAGCACAGTACATCTCTGATAATCGTTGTCGCAGCAAGGTTAGAAGAAGAACCGATGGTGTCGGTGATCATGTTCTGACAACCATGAGCATCAGTAACTGTTAGGGTGTAAATACCAGCTACTGTATTATTGAGATTCAGTGAAGTAGCACCATTTGACCATGAATAGGAGTAAGGTGTAGTACCACCAGTAACTAATACTTGAATAGATCCATTAGCTGCTTCACAAGTCGCTATTGTAGCGTTTGATTGTAACATTAATGAATCTGGTTGAACGATAGCAGTATCAACAACTACTGAACATCCATTCAAGTCAGATACGGTCACGTTATAATCTCCCATGCTCAGATTAGAAAGGTCTTCTGTAGTAGCACCATTGGTCCAGTTGAACGTGTAAGGAAGTAATCCTCCGCTTACAGTAAGGTCTATTGATCCATCAGTTCCATTGAAACAGTTTACATGATCTACGGCATATTCAACTACCAATTGAGTAGGTTCACTTACCGAAGATGTTTCTGTATCCGTACATCCATTGTCATCCGTTACAAACAGCGTGTATGAACCTGGTGCAAGGCCACTGATGTCCTCTGTTACCTCTGAATTACTCCAGCTATAAGTAAATGGTGCTGTTCCACTTGTAATCGTCGCATCGATGGAAGCATCATTGAAGCCAAAACAAGATATATCTGTAGGGCCCAATGTGATCACAGGAAGAGGGAAGACCTCGATATCAAATGAACAAGTGTTTACGTTTCCATGGATATCAGTTACTTCGAAGGTATTTGTGGTGACACCCACTGGGTATGAAACTCCTGATGCGAGACCTGCTGTCTGAATCACAGATGCAATTCCACAATTGTCTGCAGTGATCGGAGCGCTATACGTAACCAATGGGTCACATGTAGAAACCGGAGTGTTACAAGTGATTGCAGGAATTTCAGTGTCATTCACGGTGATATCAAAAGTACAGATGGTAACATTACCTGAATTGTCCGTTACAGTGTAGGTTACTGTAGTTGTACCCTCTGCGAAATAGTCTCCCGGATCATGTGTTGAAACCATAGTTGCTCCACAGTTATCTGTATATGAAGGTACTGTCCATGAAACAATTGCACCGCATGAAGAAGCATCGTTGGAAACCGTAATATCTGTTGGACAACCAACTATTGCTGGGAACTCATTGTCTTCGACAAGAATTGTATAATTACAAGTTGATGAATTTCCACTATTGTCTGTAACTGTCCATGTAACTGTTGTTGTTCCGATATTGAAAACAACGCCATCCAAGGTCGTACCTGACCCTGTTGTAGCACCTGAAAGAGCATAGGTCAATGATGAAACTGTACAGTTGTCGGTTGCAGTTGCATCCCAAGCTGTTCCATTGTTCGTATATGTACATTGACCAGCATCAGTTGAGACTGTTTGCGCACCTGCTCCACAATTAACAATTACAGGTAGTTGATTATCTGCTACTGTAACATTGAATGAACATGTACTCGTATTTCCTGTTCCATCCGTTGCAGTCCAGGTTACTGTTGTTGTCCCCAGGTTAAAGTCAACATTTAGAAGAGATGAACCACTTCCTGTTGTTGCTCCGGTAAGCGTATAGATCAGTGAAGTCAAAGAACAATTGTCTGTTGCGCTTGCATCCCAAGCTGTGGACGTTTGAGTGTAATTACATTGTCCAGCATCTGCCAAGACTGATTGATTTCCAATTGCACCACATGAAGTAATGATCGGATTTTGAGCGTCATTGACCGTAACATTGAATGAACAAGTACTTGTATTTCCAACACCATCTGTAGCCGTCCAGGTAACAGTGGTCACTCCAAGATTGAATGTTTCACCTGAAAGTGTAGTCCCTGTTCCTGTAGTTGCCCCAGTCAAAGTATAGATCAAAGAGCTAATTGTACAGTTATCGGTTGTAGATGCATTCCAGGAGTTGTTTGGGTGTGTATATGTACAAAGTCCGGTATTAGCATTTACACTTTGGTTTCCAACAGCACCACAAGTAGTAATTATAGGAAGAATATTATCCGTTACAACTACATTGAAGACACAAGTTGAAGTGTTTCCAACACCGTCAGTAACGGTCCATGTAACCGTTGTTGTTCCCAAATTGAAATCAACACCATTTAAGGTTGTCAATCCTGTTCCAGTTGTTGC
>SBFR01000228.1 GCA_006227105.1 Bacteroidota bacterium | reverse complement strand
ATAATTTTGACGATGCAAAATCAATCGTAGAGGAATTTCGTCCATTTTTTGAATCGACAGCAATCGAGAAGATTGCACACAACATCAAGTATGATCTGAAAGTACTGAACCGTTATGGGATACAGGTAGCGGCTCCCACATTTGACACCATGGTGGCTCACTACCTGATCAATCCGGAATCTAAACAAAGCATGGATTTCCTGGCGGAATTCTACTTGAAGTATCGTCCGATCTCAATTGAGACATTGATTGGTAAAAAAGGAAAGAATCAGGGCAATATGCGCGATTTAAAGCCTGAGGAGGTTTCAGATTATGCATGCGAAGATGCCGATATTACGTTCCAACTGAAACAGTTGTTCGAGCCGGAGATCAAGAAAGATCACCTTCGCCATTTGTTCTATGAAATGGAAATGCCCTTAGTTGAGGTGCTGAAAGGCATGGAACAAGAAGGGGTGGCAATTGATGTAGAGGGATTGAAGCAGTACTCTAAAGAAATGGAGGCTACGTTAACTGAGCTGGAATCGCAGATCAAAGAGGCTGCCGGAATGGATTTTAACGTAGATTCCCCGAGACAATTAGGGGAAGTACTGTTTGATCATTTAAAGATCTCGGCAAAGGCGAAGAAGACGAAAACGGGCCAGTATGCTACGTCTGAAGATATATTACAAAAGCACGAGAAGGATCATCCAATCATTCCAATGATCTTGGATTATCGTCAACTGAAAAAGCTGAAAAGTACATATGTTGATCCCCTTCCTGAAATGACAGATCGAATGGATGGAAGGATACACACAAATTACATGCAGACCGTAACTGCAACTGGTCGATTGAGCTCAAATAATCCTAACCTTCAGAATATTCCGATCAGAAGTGCAAGAGGAAGAGAGATCAGAAAGGCTTTTATTCCGAGGAGCAAGGACTTTTTGCTGATGGCAGCGGATTATTCTCAGATCGAGCTTCGAATCATTGCGGCGCTTAGTAATGACGAAAATATGATCGAAGCGTTCCGATCAGGTCAAGATATTCACGCTGCTACAGCTGCCAAGGTATTCCATGTTCCGATAGAAGAAGTAACAAGAGATCAGCGAAGTGCTGCCAAAGCAGTGAATTTTGGGATCATCTATGGACAGTCTGCTTTTGGATTATCTCAAAACCTGAATATTTCAAGAACAGAGGCAAAGGAGATCATTGATAGTTATTTTGAACAATACGGAACCATTAAAACTTACATGGACAATGCCGTTGCTTCAGCGAGAGAGTTGGGTTATGTAGAAACGATCATGAAGCGAAGAAGGTATCTTCCGGATATTAATTCTGCGAATGCCGTAGTGAGAGGTTTTGCTGAACGAAATGCAGTAAATGCGCCAATACAGGGTTCAGCTGCCGATATTATTAAGTTGGCAATGGTTGCGGTTCACGAGAAGATGAAAGGGATGACGATCAAGTCCAAAATGATCCTACAAGTGCATGATGAATTAGTTTTTGATGTTCACAGGGATGAGGTGGATCAAATGAAGGCTCTTGTAACTGAAGCTATGGAAAGTGCCGTTCAGATGAGTGTACCAATGGAAGTGGAATTGCAGTTCGGAGAAAACTGGTTAGACGCTCATTAACCCAATTTCCAACCCCTTAGCTCACAGACTGCAACGAACGTCGATAATTCACGAGCATTACTGAAATAACGATGAATTCCGTCAATCGTTATTTTATCTTGAATGACAGTAGGTTCCAATTCATATGGAAACTGATGAGCTGTTCTTTTCTCTGCAGATGCGGGTTGATTGTAATACAATCGCAGAAGCTCAACACCTTCATTTGAAGAGATCTTAAAATCATTCGGTTTAACTGAGGTGATCCAATGGATCTTTTTTCTTGCTCTGGTAAAAAGAACGTTTAATCGTCTCGGACCATTTTTCTGATTCACTGGCCCGAATCTCATCTGAAATTCTTTTTCTTCATTGTAACCGTATCCAAATGAAACAAGAAGTACATCACATTCCTCTCCCTGAACATTTTCGAGCGCTTTAAAAAAGAGGGAGTTATTATCGATCCTTTCTTCAAGAAGGACTTTAGTCTTTTGATCGAGTTGCTGATAGATACATTCGAGTTGAGCCTCAGAAAATGCGACAATGCCCAACGATCCTTCTTTTGTAATTAAATCTGATATCAGCTTTGCAACTTCTTCAGCTTCTCGTTTATTCGTTCGATTATCGTACACTCCATCAGATAGATAGTGAAATTGAACCGGATCTTTTTCTTCATTCGGTGAAGGAAAAGCGATCAGCTCATTTGCATAGAAATGTTTATTTGAAAACTTGATCAATTCAGGATGCTCACTGCGGTAGTGGTGTTTCAGCATTACATTCTGACAATAGAAGCTTGCCTGATGCAATAGGTCGAGAGGTTCCTCTTCCTGAACTTTGAAGTAGTTACTTGGCCCCATTTGTTGAGAATCTCCGGCAATGATAATTCTATTCCCTCGCTGAAGTGCTCCAATGGAGTTCGTAAGCGGAATCTGACTGGCCTCATCGAAGATCACAAAATCAAAGAGATGTTGTTCTAAAGGAAAAGTTGACGCGATCTTGGAAGGATTGCTCATCCAGATCGGTTTGAGACACTTGATCCAGATCCTCGCTTCTGAATGATACAATTCTCGAATACTTGGAAAGCTTTTGCTCTTGGAGAATTGTTTTACCAGGATGCTTTTCCCTTTTTTAAGGGTCTGTTTCAAATCTTTTTGTTCCTCTGAAAGTTTCGCAGCCGGTGTTCTAAGGAGCTGATGATAATATTCAAAAGTTTCCTTCCTTCGTTGTTTTAAGTGGGACGCGAATAATTCTGCTTCCGTTTTGTGATCAGACAGAAGTTGTTGAACCTTTGTGATCAGTGCTTTCTGGTCGACACTCTTTAATTGAGGAATGCCGGAAATGGTCTTTGTATAATTGCTTTTTAAAACGGCCGAACGTAAGGATTCGAAAGTTGGAAAGGCCCTTAGATTCCGTATGATCGATTCCGGGATCGATTGTAACTTTTCTTTCTCCTCAACCAAGGTCGAAGAATGCTGCTCGATGGAAGTCAGCACCTCATTGAGAACATCAGTGGATTGGAGCTGAAGAATATTTTTACCTGTTTGATAGAGATCTTGAAGTACATTATTTGCTTTCGAATATTCTCTTTTTTCTTCATCCGTAAGTTGCGACCAAACCCCAAAATCTGAAGTGTTCAGAGTCTGAAGCTGATGATGGATAAGATCGATATCTGCTTCCTGATCTATCCCAATACCGCAAAAATCAATAAGTATTTTAGAAAAAAGATCCTTTTCTTGTAATAGTTTTCGGCGTTGTTTAAGCAATTCCTCTGCAGAAGACAAGGGTTGAATTGAGTATTTTTTCCAAAGCCTTTCTGTTTTCCATCTCTTCAAGATCGAATTCTCCCTAAGTGACTTTTCGAGTAATTCTGTTTCCACTAAACCTGGAGCCGTGATCCAATTATCCGCCAATGAATTCATTCCATTCAGGTTGGTCTTTACCCGGATGTACTTGCTATATAATGAAATGAATTTCTTTTGTTCTTTTGAACCCGGAGTGAGCACACTCTGGTATTTTTTGAAGATCGGAGATTCAAAATACTGACAAAATGCGGCTTTCTTCATTGCACGATTCAGATCTTCCCAAGTTTGAATCGACATAGAATTTAACACCTCTTTCTGGATCTCGAAGATTGACAAGCGCTGTTGAACTTGTTGAAATGTACCCGATCGAATAAATGAGGGATGCAAGTATTGTAAAGCAGAGTGGATCCCTTTTGAATAGATTGTCTGAATCTGATCTTCAGCAGTTGTCCATGTGTTCAGATCGGGCAGATCGTTGACGAAAGGGATAGAGTCAAGATCAATTCCCTTACTCATATCACAAAACTGATCGTAACTGATTCCTCCATAGATCTGGGGGTTTCGGATCAAGTCTAAGGTAAATTGAAGTTGATCTTCCAATTGCGATGAAAGATTAAGCAACTCAGGTATTCTATTCTTGTTCTCTGTTGTTTCCAGTTTCTCCCATGAATCTTTTAAGGAATTGATCAGATCGAAAGTGCCGGTTTCACCTGTAGAGATATAACAGAAATCGTCAAGATCAAATTGAGAAAGTTTTTTTCTGATGACTTCGAGCGCGACCCTTTTTTCTGAAACTACTAACGCACTTTGGTTACCGTACATGATCTTTGAGATCAAATTGGTCAGCACCTGAGACTTTCCGGTCCCTGGTGGCCCCTGTATGACCGTGTTTCCTTTTTCAACCGCTGAAAACACCTTCAATTGATCAGTGTCTGACAGAAACAGATCGTGTTCGTTGAGATGAATAACCTGCTCAGTGATTTCTTCATTTCCTAAGATTCGTTCAACAGCTGTCGAAAACGGTTGTTGCAACAGTTGTTCGAGCTCTCGCAACACCTCATGCCTGTAATGATGGAAATTTCCGATGTAATATTTGTTGTGATCTTCTTGGATGGGTGAGGAAGTGACCTTTTCAATAATGGATTGGATATCCTCCTCCTCAGAAAGGTTTAGATCATATTCCTTTTCCGCCTTTCTTAGCACAAAAGGATTGATAAAGGCTTGCTCTTCCAGTAAAATAAGCGAGACCGTTTGTTCCGCTTTATTGATCTTTACCTCACATGGAATTATCTCAAACGGACTTGTGATCGCTCTGTCAGCTGCCTTCCAGTGCAAAACACTTTTTACCAGACAGAGCGGCATGATCCCCTCCTCTTTTTGAGTTTGAAGAGCAGAACGGATGATTACTTTGATCTCTCCCTCTAGTTTTAGATCTACAAATTTTTCAGAGGGATCGAAGGGTCGATGTTTCGAGGAAAATAAATGAACTAAAGGATCGTTCGCATTGAACTGCGACTCTTCCATGATCATTTTCAACACTATTTCCTTGGCAAACGTCATAAGCGATAAAGTTAGAAAAAGTTTGCTCGGTAATCGGCTGAAAAGCAGGTAAACATGAATGATTTTTTAATTTGTGATCACTAAATAATCTGTTCTATCTTTGAACGCTGAAATTGACGAAATGAAAAACACCTTTCTGATTCTTTTCCTGATTATGTCAGGAGCTAGTCTAGCCCAACAGGTAAATACTGGAATAGTAATGGATAACTATTTCAATGCCAATTGGGCACATTTTAATCCATCGACTATCGTAGACTCCAGAACCCAGCTTGGATTGGTTTTTAATCAGAATTATAATTCGAATAGTAATTACTACAAAAAGGACTATTTGCTATATGCTGGGGAAGAAGGTAAACTGATCGAGGGTAGAAAGAAAGGTTTTGAAACGAGTAGCTTCAACATTGATATAATTAACTTTAAATACGAATTCGATCATTCCAATGCGGTTGGGTATTCGATGCGATACCGTTCCTTTAATGGGCAATGGGGTATACCTCAGATCTGGAATGAAGCCTCAGCATTGAATTACCTTCAAAATGACACTGTTCAAACAGGAGATCTCAGCAAATTCAATTTGTCAGAATGTGATTTTACTGAACACGCGTTTACGTACGCTCGTACGATTTTCGATCAGGGTGAACGCGTACTGAAAGCAGGTGCGACGTTTAAAATTTTAAACGGTCTACGTGCTAGATACTTTTATTCAAATTCCGGAACTATTGAATTTCCATACGACAATTATGACCTTGCAGTGATCAAAGATTTGGATGCCAGGTTTGGTGAAAATTACGACGATGCTCAGATGAAATATAAAAATAGAGGTATCGGTTTTGACCTGGGTGTGACGTATGAAATCCGTCCGGATCATAATAAACAATATTATGACATGGACGGCGAGAAAGGCCTGATCCGATATGATATTAATAAATACAAAATGAAATTTGCAGCATCGATCACGGATCTTGGATGGATTCGATTCATGCGTGATACAGTTTATTCGAATTTCACGAATCCTTCTTCGTTTGTAAATGCAAGTACTTTGGTGAATAGTGGTGTTAATTTTGGTGCTTTTGGTCAGTCGCCTTATAACATCATTTACACTCAAATTCAGCAAAGTGGGACAAAATCGACAGATCAGGAAGAAAAATTCAGAATGAATCTACCCACAACGTTACACCTGGGAGTTGACTATTTGATTGATGAGATCCAACCGTTTAAAAAAGCAGATCTGTATGTGAGCTATAACATGTCGATGCCGTTGATCGGTGGTTGGGATAAAACAAGAATGAGCTATGTTTTTCTTCATACGGTTACCCCAAGAATTGAGAGCCAGAAATACAGCGTGATGATGCCTTTGTCTCAAGATGGAACAGGACATTGTTATGTTGGTCTTGCCGGAAGATATAGTTATAAATCATATTCGGTTTACGGGGGAAGTAACAATATGGGGGTGATGTTTGGTAAGAAAGCATCATTGACCAGAAATTTCTTCTTTGGTTTTGCTTACAACATTCTATATACTGTGCCTGCTGACAGAGATCTTGACAAGGTATCAGATCGCATGGATAATTGTCCTGATGACAAGGGAACATGGGAGTTCAGAGGTTGTCCTGATACCGATGGGGACGGAATCATCGATAATGAGGATTATTGTATCTACGATCCGGGGCCAGTTGAAACAAGAGGTTGTCCTGATACGGATGGTGACGGAATCATTGATATGAATGATATGTGTCCGGATGCGCCTGGTCTTGGGGTTCATTATGGATGTCCTGACCGAGATTTTGATGGAGTGATTGACGCTGCCGATCAATGTCCGGATGTTCCAGGGATCGAATTGAACAATGGATGCCCGTTTGAAAACCCGGGATGTTGCATGGATAATGATGGTGACGGTGTTTCCAATAACGTTGACAAATGTCCTGATCATGCTGGATCTGTCTACAACGATGGTTGTCCGGTAGATCAGTCGAATATCAACAAGATCAATTTACAAGACAAGAAGGAGGAGCTTGATCCGAATCACACGGGTGAACAAATCAGAGTGATTGGAAAGAATGATACCATCCGCAATTTGTTTACTTCAAAAGCGGAACTCAATAAGATGATCTCGAAAAAGAATGTGATCAAAGACATGAGTGTATTCTTCGAACATGATCAGTCCAATATCTCTGCAACGGAGCATCAGTCTTTAATGAAGTTTGTAGATGATTATTTGAAGGACAAGTCCGTTTCGATCATGGTGGTTGGTTACACGGATCGCGATGGAAGTCTTGACTATAACCTTGTGCTTTCCAGGAAAAGAGCAGAGACAGTGATGCGAAAACTGGTCGATGCCGGTTTCCCTGAGAATAAAATCACAGTATACTATTATGGAGAGACCAAGTCACTTCATAAGGGCTCCTACACTGAAGAACAAAAACGTCAGGACAGAAGAGTCGATATCAAGATCATTAAGGAATAATCCTCGTCTGTTTTCGGTGAATTGATTACTTTTAGGGCCAAAGTTCGAAAAGATGAAATTTGGTACAAAAGCAATCCATGCCGGTGTTCACCCGGATGAGTCTACAGGGGCGATCATGACCCCAATTTATCAAACCTCGACGTATGTCCAGGAAGCACCTGGAGTAAACAAAGGGTATGGTTATGCACGTGGTAAGAACCCTACCCGTGAGGCACTTCAGGACAATATTGCGGCTCTTGAAAATGGAAAACATTGTGTTTGTTTCAGTAGTGGGGTTGCTGCCACAGATGCCGTATTAAAAATGTTGAAGCCGGGTGATGAAGTGATCACCGGAGATGATCTTTATGGCGGAACTTATCGTCTTTTCACGAAGATCTATGAGAAATTTGGGATCAAATTTCACTTCATTGATCTGACGAATGCAGAAAATGCAAGAAATTACATTAACGAGAATACACGGTTGATCTGGGCAGAAACACCTACCAATCCGACAATGCAGATCATTGATATTGCTGCAGTTGCTGCGATTGCAAAGGAAAAAGGGTTGATTATGGTGGCGGATAACACCTTTGCCTCACCTTATCTTCAGAACCCATTAGACCTTGGGGCAGACATAGTGATGCATTCAGTAACGAAATATCTTGGTGGACACTCTGATGTGGTAATGGGTGCTTTGATTACGAATGATCCAAAGATCCATGAGCAATTGTATTTTATTTTAAACAGTTCAGGTGCTAATCCTGGTCCAATGGATTCATTTCTTGTGCTTCGTGGGATCAAAACGTTGCATCTAAGAATGGAAAGACATTGCTTTAACGGGAGAAAGATCGCTGAATTTTTAAAGAATCATCCAAAGATCGAAAAGGTGTACTGGCCTGGTTTTCCGGAGCATCCGAATCACGAGATCGCTAAAAAGCAAATGCGTGATTTTGGTGGAATGATTTCGATTGTTTTGAAAGATAAGTCGATCGAGAATACCTTCAAAATTGCATCGAGCTTTAAAGTTTTCTCATTGGCAGAATCATTGGGAGGAGTTGAATCATTGATCAATCACCCTGCAACAATGACTCATGCATCAATTCCAAAAGAAGAGAGAGAAAAATCAGGGGTGGTAGATAACCTTTTGAGATTAAGTGTTGGAGTGGAAGATGTCGAGGATCTGATCGCTGATCTTGAACAGGCATTGGCATAAATTTGAATCATGAAGCATAGTAAATTCGCAGTTATTGGAGTTGGACGATATGGTCTGACAATCGCAAAACGTCTTGCAGAAAAAGGTGCTCAGGTGTTCGCCTTCGACAATAGCGAGGAAAAGATCGAGACGATCAAGGATGATGTTGCTTTTGCTGTTACACTTGATTCAACGGACATTAGAGCCTTGCAATCTCAGAATATTGATGAGATGGACGCGGTCGTAGTGGCAATTGGAGAAAATTTCGAGGCTACCATCCTTACCTCCGTTCATTTAATGGATCTCGGTGTAAAAAGAATTATTGCCAGGGCAAATGGTTCGCATCAGAAACTCATCCTTGAAAAAATGGGGATCACTGAGATCCTTACACCGGAGGAGGAGGTTGCACAAGTTGTTCGCGAAAAGTTGATCAACCCAAGCATCATTTCTTTCTTGCAATTGCCAGATGATCATGAGATCGCTGAGATCGTTGCCCCTAAAGGGTGTATAGGAAGAAATCTGGATCAGATCGAATTCAGAAACCGCTATGAGCTGACGCTGGTAACGATCAAACGACTGTACGAGGTAGACAAGAACGGTACCCAATGCACAGAGCAACACGTAATTGGTGTCCCTAAATCTGATACTGTTATTAAAGAAGGAGATACACTTGTAGTCTTCGGAACGGCACGAAACGTTCAACGTTTTATGGACATAAACGTCTCGTAATGCAGGTTGTGATCACGGGTGTTTCAGGGGGAATTGGTAAAGCACTTGCCGAGTTTTACCTTGAAAAAGGAAATCATGTGATCGGAATCGGAAGACACAATGCGATCGATCATGATCATTTTCATTTTGTAACCTGTGATCTAAGGGATCTCGACGCGATTAAAAATCTGGATTTAAATCTTTCAGATGAGCCGATCTTATTGATCAACAATGCTGGTATTCTTGGCCAAGTGACAAGGACCGTAGACCAGGATATTGAATCCCTTCAGGAAGTTTTTGAAGTCAATGTTCTTGCCGCTATGATCATGACTGGAAAAATGGCAGAACGAGACAATCAATTGACTATAGTGAACATCAGTTCAGGTGCAGGAAAAAACCCAATCCCCTCCTGGGGAGCTTATTGCGCTTCAAAGGCCGCATTGGACATGTTTTCCAGGGTTTTCTTCCTTGAAGAACAGGAGAGAGGCAGAAACACCAAAGTGTATTCCATTGCACCGGGAGTAGTTGATACCAACATGCAAACTGTTATTAGAGCTGTAGATGAAGAGAAATTTTCTCAGAAGCAACGCTTTGTGGACTTAAAAGAAATGGGACAATTGGCTGATGCAAAAGAGGTTGCCCGAAAAATTGATCGGATTCTATCCTTACCCTTCAACGAGGAAATGATCATTTGCTCCGTTCGCGATCTGGTCGATTGATTTTACCATTCAAACAGCAATTTGACCTTTTATTTATAATCTTTATAAATTGCGCAAACCATTTTGTATATTCATGCGTTCTAAAACTACAGAAACTAGAAAATCATGAAGAAAACTACCCTTTTTACATTCTTTTTGATGCTTACCGGAATTCTCTCTGCTCAGGCACCGGTGCGTCAATTGGATAAACAAAACATGCGTGAAGGTGAATCAGTAGAATACTGTCACACGCATAAAAGAATGGTTGAATTGCTTAAGGATCCTGCAATGATGGCCATTTATGAGCAAGAACAGCAAAATGAATTACTGAACAAAGGAAAAGACATTGCTCCTAAAGCAACGGTATACAAAATCCCTGTGGTCTTCCACGTTCTTCATAATGGTGGCGTTGAAAACATTTCTGACGAACAGATCTTTGATGCAATGGAAGTGATCAACAGAGATTATCGTAGACTAAATGCTGATGCAGACAATGTGCATGCGGATTTTCAGGGAATGCCAGCGGATATCGAGATCGAATTCGTTTTAGCGACAAAAGCTCCTAATGGAACTTGTTTTAAAGGGATTACCAGAACCCTATCTGCTATGTCATACAATGGAGATAATGGTACTGCACAGGTAAACGCAATTGTTTCTGGAAACGATGTATACAACGGACAGTGGCCGGGAAATAAATATATGAATGTGTTTGTGTGTGGGGATATCGGCGGTGCAGCAGGATATACTACAAAACCAGCTTTTGGCGGGACTGGGATGACGAACGGAATCTGGGTATTACATAATTATGTTGGTAGAATTGGTACCTCGTCAGAATATACAAGCCGCACCCTTACTCATGAAGCAGGTCACTGGTTGAATCTTGACCATACCTGGGGAGGAAATAATAATCCTGGGAATACATCTAGTTGTGGAACAGACGACAACGTGCAAGATACTCCAAATTGTATTGGAGTACAGTCATGTGCGATGAATTCTAACACTTGTAATTCCGATAATGCTTACTGGGGGTTTGATATCAGAGATAACGTTGAGAATTACATGGATTATTCATACTGTTCAAAAATGTTTACTGATGGACAAAGAACGAGAATGAGGAATGCGATCGTTTCTTCTTCCGGAGGTAGAAACAATTTATGGACAACTACAAACTTGCAACAAACTGGGGCAGATGGAAACCTGTATTTATGTAAAGCAGATTTCTTCGCAGACAGAACTACCATTTGTGTTGGTGATGTAGTAAACTTTAATGACGATTCATATAATGTGGTAACTGGGTGGAACTGGACATTTGACGGAGGTTCTCCAGCAGCATCTTCAGATCAAAACCCTTCTGTGACCTACAATACTCCTGGGTACTATGCGGTTAACCTTACTTCAACAGATGGTACAACCAGTGATTCAGAAGTAAAAACGGCTTACATCAGAGTTTTGCCAGCATCGGCGACAATTCCTTTCCTTGAAGGGTTTGAGTCATACACATCGTTGACAAGCCAGGATAATTGGGAGATTGAGAACTTCAATAATAACAATGCATTTACTCTTGAATCTAATTTTGGTCATACAGGTACTAAATGTGTAAAATTGGTGAACTATGGTCAGGCAGCTGGAAGTTCGGATGAATTGATCTCTTCTCCGGTGGATCTTTCAAGCATTACATCTGCTGTTACCTTAAGTTTCCGTTATGCTTACCGTAAGAAGACATCTTCAGATGTTGAATGGTTAAAAGTATATGTAACTGGAGATTGCGGAGATACTTGGATCCAGCGCAAGACATTGAGTGGAAATTCACTGTCGTCTTTAACATCGACTACTTCTTGGTCTCCTGCATCAAGCAGTGATTGGGTAACTGTTCACATGACAAACGTTACTTCAACATACTGGGTGGATAATTTTAGATACAAGTTCCGCTTTGAAAGTGATGGTGGAAACAATTTCTACCTTGATAACATTAATATTTACCCTGGATCTCCTTCAGATAACCTTGTAGTTGGTATCGCTGAAGAAGGGGAGTTTGCTGATCTGGCCTTGTATCCAAATCCGGCAGATGCTGAAGTTAACCTAAGATTTACTGTCAATAACGCACAGCAAATGGTTATCGCTGTAAAAGACATCACAGGAAAGCATGTGAAGGACCTTTTGGTGAATGCTGCAGCTGGTACTAACCTGGTAATGATGGATACCAATGAGTTATCTTCAGGGTCTTATTTTATGACGATTTCTAACGGTGAGATCGCTCAGACCATGAAGTTCGTTATTCAGTAAAAACAATAGATTTAATTTAAGTAAAGCCTCCTAAGTGAGGCTTTACTTCATTTTATAAATATGACAATGAAAAAGATCTTATTTGCAACAATATTGACTTCGACCCTCTTGAATGGATTTGCTCAAGAAAACTGGTGTGGAACGGATAAAGTACTTCAGCGACTGAGAACCGAAAACCCAGGTTTTGATCAGCATATGCACGAAGCAATGAGCAAGGCCGCGAATGGAAAAACAGTACATGAAAAAGCAACTCTGTTTATTCCTGTGGTCGTGCATATTATTCATGACAACGGAGTAGGGAATATTTCAGACGATCAGGTTCACGATGCGATCAGGATCTTGAATGAAGATTACAATAGAGCAAATTCAGATGCTGTTAATACACGTAATACAGCCTCTGCGCCATTCTCTCCGGTTGGTGGAAGCATGAATGTGGAGTTCAAGCTTGCAAAGAAAGATCCTCAAGGCAATTGTACCAATGGAATTGTTAGAGTGAATGCTCCCAACTTGACATACAATGCGGATGATGATTGTAAATACTCCTCTAATGGAGGTTCAGATCAATGGCCGATGAATAAATACTTGAATATTTGGGTAGTAAATTCGATCAACAGTGATGGAGCAGGAATAACATTAGGGTACGCCTATCTTCCTTACTGGCCGAATGGTACAAATTATGGGATTCTGATCCGACATGATTCTTTTGGATCCATTGAGACAGCAAGCAACGCAGACGGAAGAACATTGACCCATGAAATGGGGCATTTACTAGGACTGAATCACATTTTTGATGCTGGATGGAATGGTTCAACTGGATGCCACACAAACGATTGTAGTAATAACGGTGATTATTGTTGTGATACTCCTCCTCAGGCGGAGGCAAATTGGAGTTGTAATTCAACATGGAATTCATGTTCTGAAGTACCTGCGGGGGATGCTTTCGGATTTGACGCTGTTGACCAGATCGAGAATTATATGAGCTACAATTCTTGTCAGAACATGTTCTCTCTTGATCAAGTAAGCATTATGCAAACCAACTTTGTTGATATCAGCTTTATGGCAGGTATGGTAACACCAGCCAACATTGTTGCTACAGGGATCAACGATCCAGATGTACTTTGTTTAGCAGATTTTTCTGCACCAAGAACAACGATCTGTTCGAATACTGAATTGACTTTCACGGATTATAGTTTTCACGGACCTACGGGTTGGAACTGGTCGATCACTCCTGGTGTAGCAGGTGTAGACTATGTGTTCACCAATGGAACTTCTTCGACATCGCAGAACATCACCGTTAATTTCATCACATCAGGATATTATACGATTTCGTTAACAGTAACTGATGGTTCAGGTTCTGTTTCTGAAACAAAAGATGATTATCTACTCGTGTTACCAGACAATGGTGCAATGCCATTCCTTGAAGATTTCGAATCGTACTCAACCCTTGCAGGTATCAGTGAATGGAAGGTTGAAAATCCGGGTAATAATAATGCCTTTGACCTGGAAACAGGTTTTGGATTGACAGGAACGAAATGTGCAAAGCTGATCAACTTCGGTCAACCTGCTGGAAGCGTGGATGAGCTGATCTCAGCACCGGTTGATCTTTCTTCCATTACTTCTTCGATGACATTAAGTTTCCGTTACGCGTACAGAAAAAGAAATGCTGCGGACAACGAATGGTTAAAGGTTTTCGTGACCAATGATTGTGGTGAAACGTGGGTGCAGAGAAAAACGATCAGTGGAAACACGCTTTCTCCTTTAACTTCTTCAACTTCATGGGCACCTGCCGGAGTGAGTGATTGGGTGACAGTTCACATGACCAATGTGACCTCTACTTATTGGGTTGAAGACTTTAGGTATAAGTTCAAGTTTGAGAGTGACGGTGGAAACAACTTCTACTTGGATAACATAAACATTTATGCTGGTTCACCATCTGATGACCTTGTTATGGGATTGGGTGAAGGAAGTGCAATCAGTGGGATCAACGTATATCCGAATCCAGCCGATGGGGAAGTTAACGTTGCCTTTGCAGTGGCGGAACCAATGTTGATCGCAATTGACGTGATGGATGTTTCTGGAAAGGTGATCGAGTCGTACACGATCCATTCCAATACAGGAATGAACCTGGTGAATATTGCTACCGAAAAATTGGCTCAAGGAGCGTATTTCTTGAACATAGGTTCGGGCAGTGTCTCCCAATCGTTTAAGATCGTAAAACAGTAATTGAAAGCCCTCGAAAGAGGGCTTTTTTATTGCTTTTTTATTAGTTGGATCACTTCTGATTCATTCCCAGTTTCTAAAATGAAATCGGGTACTAATCCTTTTTCAGACATAGCTTTTGCTGTTGTTTTTCCCCAAGCGACTGTTTCTGCTGAATCCGGAAGCTTATTGATTTTAGAAAAAGCTTCAAAATTGGAAGGACTAGAAAAGACATACAGATCTTTCTTTTCGATTTTATCTGTTGTTGGGACGGTTTGGTATACGGTTCTTTTAATCACCTGTTCAGGTTCAAGAATTCGTTCAATCGTGCCTGCTGAAAGGTTTGAGACAGGAAGGAATACTTTTCGGTCACCCAGCCATTGTTTAAATTCAGCACCTACGCTTTCAGGGTCACCCGACTTGTCACCAACAAATGTAACTTCAAACCCAAGTGCCCTGACTTTTTCTGCCGTAGCTTTTCCTATACAAGCGACTGGTTTTGATTTATCAAGGGAAGACATACTGAAGATGGCAGATCGAATACTCGAAAAGAAAATAACATCATAGTTTTCGGGCTGCTCAAACGCAAGTGGTTCAAAACGAATAAGTGACTTAGCTTCCAGTTCGATCTGGTGATCCTGACAAAATTTTGCAAGTAAAGGGATGTCCTGTGGTGGACGTGATATGAAAAGCTTAGTTATCATCTTCTGAAGATTCCAACAGGTCTTCAACGATCATTTCAGGTAATGCACTTAGATCTTCACATTCGTATTCGTAGAGGTCAGATCCTTCTTCCCAGTTCGTAGAGTGTGAAACAAAGACGTTCAGTTGTTCATCACAATATACCCCAAGAGGCAGCTGGCATCCGCCCTGCATTAGATTCAACACTTTTCGCTCAACAGCTATTCGTTTTGAGATCTCGGGATGATCCAGTTTTGATACCATAGATGCTGTCTGTTCGTCTCCTTCACGGATTTGAAGAGCCAGTACTCCTTGTGCAGGAGCTGGAACAAATTCAGTAGGATCAAGCACGACAACTTTGAATTCAGATAGGTCAATGTTCAATCGGTCCACTCCAGCCTTTGCAAGTAAAATGGCGTCATAATTCCCATCACGCAATTTCTGGATGCGGGTTGGCACATTACCTCGAAGGTCTTTGATCTCAACATCACCTCTGAAACGCATGACTTGCGATTTTCTTCTTGCAGAAGAGGTACCAACGATGGCATCTTGTTTCAATCCCCATTGCTGATTTTCATCAAAAGCATTCTTGGCGATAAGTAACAGATCAGATGGGTCTTCACGTTCAGAAACTGCCGCGATCACCAATCCATCGGGAGGAGTTGTTTCTAGATCTTTGTGCGAGTGAACAGCAAGGTCGATCTCGTTGTTCAATAAAGCGTTTTCGATCTCCTTGGTAAAAAATCCCTTTCCTTCAAGTTTATCGAAACTCAAATGCTGGATCGCATCTCCCTGAGTTTTGATGATCGTGATACTTACAGTACATCCCAGTTCTTCCAGTTGTCGTTTAACATGATTGGCTTGCCAAAGGGCAAGATCACTTCCTCTTGAACCGATACGGATCGTCTGCATAATTAATGTTTTAATAGGATTTCCTTAGCCATGATCATTGGCATACTCATGTATTTCTTTTCCATGTAGCCAATGATCTTCTCCAACACCTCGCGCGAATGATCGTCGAGTTCGTCGAGGTCATTCTTGAACACTTCGTTGATGGCAGTGGATTTTATTTCTTTTACTTTCTGAGGCACTACTCGCATGGCGATCTCAACCTCTCTAAGCTTGTGGATGTTTTTGAAATTGAAAAGGGCTTCTGAAATGATCTCCTCTACATGCTGGATCTCTTTTGATCTTTCTTTCAGGTTTTCGTTGGAGATCTTCTGAAGTACCTCAACAGAAATATGGGTGACGTTGTGCTCCTTCTCAATGGTTGGATGAAGATCCTGAGGTAGCGAAAGGTCGATCACGACTTTTCGGTCTGTTTCACTATTTAAAAGTTGCGTGTAAATCTCTGGAGTGATAATGTGCTCTTCTGCCCCGGTACAAGTGATAATGACATCAAAACCATCCTTATAAGTGGATAGGTCACTTAATGGAAGCGCTTTGCCATTGAGGTCGGAAGCTAAATTCTCCGCCTTGGAAAGAGTTCTGTTGAAGACAGTAAAGTTCTTGAAGCCATGCTTCTTAAGAAATTTACTCATGTTCGTATTCGTTACTCCCGCGCCGATAATGATCACTCTGGCATTCAGCGGAATATTGATGTCGCGCAATCTGTGGTAAGCAAGAGAAACAACTGAAACCGGTTTGGTGGCAATACTTGTATCGGTATACACTTTCTTTGCCGTTTCGATGGTGTGTCTCATTAGCAAACGAATAAAATCACCTGTCAGATTCATTTTTTTCGAGGCTTCAAAGGAATTTCTGACCTGAGTGATGATCTCTCGTTCACCTACCACCATTGAATCGATTGAGGATGCTACAGAAAGTACATGTTCAACCGCACTGATTCCTTTGAATTGATCGCCATGATGAGCAAAATGACCAATCTCTTCCGTCGTAAATTCTGGATAAAGGGTGCGGAAAAAATCCATTACAAAATGAAAATCGGATTCTCTTTTCGTGACATAATGGAATTCAACACGATTGCAGGTGGAAAGGAATAACAACTCCTCCAGACCAACAGTAGCCTTTAATTGCTGCAATCGTTCTTCCTGTTTGGACTCTTCAATATGCAGTCTACCGATATCTGAAAGATCCAGATTTCGGTGAGTAAATGCTATTATGTGAAAATGATCCAGCACGTTTCCCTTTAAAGTAGAATGCAAATGTGCTAAGCTTCTGCTGATCTTTTGTCATGGAATTGTCAAAAAACCTTTATTTAGAAGGGTTTTAAATAGAGCGGAATTCCTTATTTCACGCTATTTTCGAATGATCCATTTTGGAATGTAATCTGTATTTTTAAACTATGAATCACGGAATCAAGCTCTTACCAATTCTAATTTTCTTTGCGTCACAATTATTAGCACAAACAGGGGGCCAATCTAAAGGAAAACTGGCGCTGCTGAATTCATCAGACAGTTCAGTTTTTCTTACCTACCAAATGATCGAAATTGGTGTGGAATTGCCTTCGAAGGAAGCAGCATTTGTCAAGAACTTTGTCGAGCGGCTGAATGTTCCTGATGCACAGAAATTGAATCCATACTTGGAGTGGGAACTCAAGGTGGAAGGAGAGTTTGTGCATAAAGCGTCGGGTGAAAAAATAATTATTGACGCATTTTATTTTAGGGATTTTGAAGCCTGGAATTCTGAGGATCTTCCCAAACCATTGAAAGGGAATTATTCCTCAAAAGAATATCGGTCAATCGGTGGATATCATCCAAAGTCACATGAGTATCCCTTCAGATTCAGGTTTTCAGCTCCGAAAGAAGGGGAATGGGACTTGTCCGTAACGATCCATTCAAGGAAACAACCCATTAAAGTGGATGAAAGCCTTTCTTTCAAGGTTTCATACAACAATAGAAGTAACGGTTACATGAGAATAGAGCCTTCCGGGCGATACATGGAACTGAATAACAGGACATTTTATCCGCTCGGGTGTAATTTACCCTGGCCTGAGACCGATACACTTTCTGATCCGGAATTGTTCAATCGTTTGTGTTACAGAGAAAATGGGAGATATTTCCGCTCCAACGAAGGATACCGTTTCGATTATACCTTACCGAGGGTATACAGAAATTATAGAAATTCGATGGTCGATCTACGAAATGGGGGTGGAAACTACATGCGCATGATCATGTATCCGTCAACAACAGATATCGAATGGGAAAAGATCGGTGATTACACAGATCGATTGCATATGGCTCAAGAGCTGGATAGTATCCTGTTCCTTGCAGAAGATCTTGGGTTGTACATTCACTGGAATATGCAGATCCACTTCTCTTTTCAATTGAGTGAGAGGGCGTACTATCGAACTTGGACCTGGAATACTGAAAAAGACGGTGAGCCATTTTGCTATCGCGCCATTATCGGTTCAGATGATCCAATAGATTTTTTCAAAGATGAAACCGCTAAAATGTACTATAAACAACGTTTGCGGTATATTCTGTCTCGTTGGGGATATTCTACCTCGATTGCTGTTTGGGAACTCTTCAGTGAGATCTCAAATGTGGGTTCTCCGAAAGCAGACAACAATGAATTCTATATGTCCGGTGACAACTATAGGATCCATAGCGACTGGCAAAAGGAAATGGCGGATTACATTAAATCAAATTATTACGGGAAGAAACACTTGTTAACGGCAAGTTTTGCAGGCGAAAAGCACCCAAAGGATGATATCTACTACTCGCCGAATATGGATCTGATGACGAGTAACATCTATGATTTCGGCGCGCCGGATATGGCCTTTTTTTACAGGATACCGTTAGGAAAGCATTATTTAAATGAAATGTTGGAGAAGGGAAGTGATCATTCATATGTTGTCGATCGATCTGGGCCGTCCCCTAAATACAATACCAAGCCCTTGTTCTATTCAGAAACCGATCCATACGTGTGTGAAACTCCCACTGTGGAAATGAAAAGAATGTACTGGCAGATCCCATTCAGTGGATTGGCTGGAGGATTAAGCTGGCACATG
Organism: Bacteroidota bacterium; assembly: GCA_006227105.1. Classification (GTDB taxonomy): domain Bacteria; phylum Bacteroidota; class Bacteroidia; order Flavobacteriales_D; family Crocinitomicaceae; genus M0103. Next base: position 5,131 of record SBFR01000228.1, on the reverse strand, counting down.
CGATTTGATCCATCACTCTATAGTGAGTTCGGTGATATTGCCTCATTTTTATCCAGAGCGGATCTTCGAAATGGAAAATTACATCCTTGCTGGGCAACAGAGACAGAGGATGGTCATTGGGAGTACAATTACAAGTATGCCGAGCGCATGTTCATCGAAGGAAAAGGTAAAGCCGATCTTGTTTATTTACGTTCGAAAAATCAGGAAGGAGCGATCGGTGTGATAACGAATACAACGGTGAACGCATTATCTACTGGTGCAGAATGCAATTCGATCGAAGCAAGTCAGATCGAAAGTAAATACGCCAGAGTTTCTGAAACCGTCAGTGTCAAAAAAGAAAAGATCAGAGTAGCTGGAATGAAAAGAGGGAAGTACACCATACAATATTATCGTCCCGGTGAATCAAAAGCATTTCATACATCAAAAGCGAAGGGTAAAATGCTAAAGCTGGATGTTGAACTTGGAAAGACTGAAAACGATTTTATTCTACTTTTCACGGTGAACAAAAGATCTCGACACACTGTTCGATACATATAAAGCAAACCCAGCCAATGGCAGAAAACGACATTTTAAGAGATATTCCGGAACTAGATTATTCAGAGAGCTCATCCTATTGTAATCCCGAAGAATTTGAAAAACTAGTTGAGGCAAGACGTTCCTGCAGAGTCTATACAAAGGATCCCGTACCTGAAGAGATCATGCGAAAATGTCTGGATCTGGCTTTGCTTGCTCCAAACTCATCCAATCTACAAGCGTGGGAATTTTATTGGGTGAGAGACCCTGAAAAGAGAAAAAAACTGGATCATTTTTGCCTTGACCAACCGGCGGCGAGAACTGCTGCTGAGATCATTGTTGCTGTTGCTTATCCAAACAAATGGAAAGTTACTCGTGAGCTGATGCTGGATCGTTTTTCCAAAGAAGAGGATCAACATGCCATCCGAGGTGCAATACACTACTACAAGAAGATCGTTCCATTAGCATATACGCCTGGATTTCTGGGGCTTTTTGGTTTGGCAAAAAAGATCTACATGAACTGGAAAGGGATTTGGGCTCCGTTCCCAAGAAAACCATCCTCGCATGCCGATATGAAAACATGGGCGCACAAATCAACTGCACTGGCTTGTCAAAACTTTATGATGGCAGTAAGAGCTCATGGTTATGATACGTGTCCAATGGAAGGGTTGGATCAATATCGAATTGCTCGATTACTTGAACTACCAAAAGGTGCAGAGGTTTGTATGGCGATCAGTGTGGGAAAGAGGGCTGAGAACGGGATCTATGGGCCAAGAATTCGTTTTGACCGAGATTTGTTTGTGAAGGAGATCTAGAACTTCTTTTGAGCCATCTGCAACTTTCACGGTAAATTGTGCATCTCAAAAGAAAATTCTGATACATTTACTTTTAATGAAAACCCTGCTGTTCCTAGTACTTTTTGTGTTGCCAATTTCGGCAAGACTTCAAACGTTTTCAGGAGGAGGAACAGCAATTTTCGATTTTCAAACGACCACAAGTACGATCAATGTTTCGTTGCCACAATCCACGATCGACATGACCAATTTCGGTCTGGAAACGGTTTGCTTGAATATAAATCACACCTGGCTGGCCGATCTTACCATTGAGCTGGTTGCTCCAGACGGAACGACTTTTCAATTGGCTTCCGGGGTTGGGGGTTCGGATGATTTTATGACCAACACTTGTTTCAACACAAGCGCCTCTCAAAGTATTCTTGTGGGTACATCTCCATTCACCGGTACTTATAAACCCACAGGTTCAATGGGATTGGTAAACAATGGTCAAAATCCGAATGGAAACTGGACGATGAAAATCACAGACGGTTATGGAGCGGATGAAGGAAACCTATTGAACTGGTCACTTACTTTCGGGTCATCTCCGGCTACAGTCATGACTGTAACGTCTTCAAATCTTCCGATCGTGGTGATCAATACCAATGGTGTGAATATTCCCGATGAACCAAAGATCGACGGGATCATGGGTATTATCAATAACGGACCTGGGAATTTGAACAATATCAATGATCCGTATAATGAATTCTATGGGGAGATTGCCATAGAACAAAGGGGATCCTCTTCAGGATCTTTTCCTCAACGTTCGTATGGTCTTGAAACCAGAGGGCCAGACCCAACAATCAACTACAATGTTTCCTTGTTCGATTGGCCTTCTGACAATGACTGGATCCTTTACGCTCCTTATACGGATAAATCCATGATCCGAAACATGCTTACGTATCATATTGGTAATGCGACTGAAAGGTGGGCACCAAGAACTCAATTGTGTGAAGTATTGATCAACGGAGAATACGTAGGAGTTTATGTGCTGATGGAAAGGATCAAGCAAAACCCGGGGCGTGTCGACATTGATGAGCTACTTCCGGAGGATGTCGCAGACAATGAATTGTCGGGTGGATATATTGTGAAGATCGACAAATTGACGGGTGGTGGAGTGATCGCGTGGAATTCGCCTTATCCCGCTTCAGCGCCAAGTACTGCCACTATTGGCTACCAAATGCACGATCCTGAATTAAGTGAGCTACAGACGGTTCAGTTCAATTATATACGCAATAAGATCACTCAATGGGAAGCCAATCTCAGTGGACCGAATTTTTCCGATCCGGTGACCGGATATGCTTCATACATCGATGTACAATCATTCATTGATTATATGCTGATCAATGAATTATCCAAGAATGTTGATGGTTATCGACTTTCAGCTTTTCTCTATAAACAAAGAGTAAGTGAAGGAGGAAAGATCGTAGCTGGGCCTTTATGGGATTTCAATTTAACCTATGGAAATGCGGATTATTGTCAGGGCTGGTTAACTACTGGGTGGGAGTTGGATTTTAATAGCTATTGCGGAGGAGGTTGGGACAATCCATTCTGGTGGAAACGACTTTTACAGGATCCATGGTATGCTACTCAAGTAAATTGCAGATGGCAGGAATTAAGGAACGGCGTATTGAGTAATAGCAGTTTAAATGCATACATCGATAGTTTAGCGAATGTTTTAGCCTCACCTGCAACACGACACTATGAAAAATGGCCGATCCTTGGAGTGTACGTTTGGCCGAATTCCTTTGTTGGAAATACTTATCAGGAAGAGATCGACTTTTTAAAATCATGGATCAATGACCGACTCATCTGGATGGATGCGAACATGTTCGGCTCCTGTCAGGGACTATCATTAGAGGAGCAACAAATTGGAATAAATGTCTATCCAATACCCACTAAAGAGAAACTTACGATCGAGTGGTCAGAGGATTCAGAAATCGTTGACGTCAGATTGTGTGACAGCAAAGGAGCATATATCACTGTGCGCTCTGAGATCAACGATCGATCTATGATTCTCGATGTTCTGGCGCTGGATCCGGGAATCTACATTTTGGATCTCAAATTGGCTAATGGAAAAGCGTTGAAAAAGAAATTAATAATTGAATAACCAATGAATAAATTGATCCTATTGATAGGAGTGGTTCTTATCTCATTTTCATGTAAAAAATCTGCTGGACCGGGAGGTTCTTCAGCTATCATTGGAAAAGTCACAGGTGCCAATGTAACTTCCGGTAAAAATGAAATCACTGAGATCATCGTTACTTCTGGGGCGGACCTTGAACATGGAGATTATTTCATCATTAATGGATTATCTGGTAATCCTAATTATTATTTCTGGTTCAAGAATCCGAATTGGGTAAGTGACGGTGATCCTCATCTGGGAGGAAGAACAGGTGTACAAGTAGACTTTAATTACAGCGATAGCAATCTTGAGATTGCGCAGTCCGTTTTCAATGCCATGAATGGTGCTGTATCCAATGATTTTGATTTATCGGTCTCCAATGACATTATTACCCTGATCTCAAAGAATAGTGGAGCAATTTCTGACGCTGATGATATGACTACGTCATTTCTGGTGGATGTAACAGAACAAGGGAAAAATGAGACCATTGGCAATACAGTTCCACAAATTGATGAAAAGGTCTATCTTATTTATGGTGAAGGAGATCACTATCATGAAATGGAGAGGACAGGAGGGGATGGAGACTTTATTTTTCCATATTTAAGAAAAGGAGAATACAAGGTGTATGTCGTTTCCAAAAATCTGAATACAGGAGAAATGACAGAAAAAATCCTGAAGGAAGTTTCAATTACCGGAAATAAATCCGTTGTCGATGCTGGTGAGTTCTTCATGTATCACTAAGGAAATAGATTTTGTATTTTTATCACTAACCTATTAACCGATTTTCTAAAAGAATACTAATCGAGAAATGAAATACACCGTTGAATTTGAATCGGCACATCATGTAAAAGTGGAGTATGAGTTGGCTTCACCGATGCAGCGTTTGGCCGCTTCCATGATCGATACGGTGATGTTCATTATTTACTTCGTGATCGTTTCTATGGCAATGGGCTTAGGTGATATTTTTTCAGCCTATGGAACAGAATTGTTCTTCAAATTGCTGATCATTAAACTTCCATGGATCTTCTACAACCCGATCATTGAATATGCCACCAGCGGACAAAGCGTTGGCAAAATGTTGTTGGGGATACGAGTGGTTACCGTAAATGGTGAGCGACCTGGATTACGCGAAGTATTTACCCGTTGGGTGTTCAGGGCAGATTGGGTTTGGATCGCCGCCGATCTTTTCATACTGATCTGGTTAGGGATCGGGATCATGGGGTTCATTTTTTCCGGCACCTCCGAATTGAGACAACGAATGGGAGACATCATGGCGGGAACTTTGGTCATTCGAAACAAATCGTCGTTGGTGTACAATCTGAATGATGTACTTTCCATTAAAAGCCTTGATAATCACCAGCCGACATATCCGCAAGTCACTCGTTTCACGGATGAAGATATGCTGTTGATCAAGAACACGATCCAGCGTGTTCAAATGAATCCAAATACTGAGACAAAGAAATTTGCCATCGAGCTGGCAGATGAATCTGCCCGATTGATTGGTTTAGAGGAGACTCCTCCTAAGCGCATGGAATTCCTTCAGACCTTACTCCAGGATTACGTGGTTTTGACCCGTTAATTTGTACTTTTGAGAAAAACAAAAGGAAGTGGCCAAACTTGTACTCGTTCCAACCCCTATTGGAAATCTGGAAGATATCACCCT
>SBFR01000043.1 GCA_006227105.1 Bacteroidota bacterium | reverse complement strand
GTGTTGAAGAATTGACAGTTGACAATTGTCCATTGTTAATTATCAATTACCACAACCTTTCCTGTTTCTTTTAAGCCGTCATTGCCTTGAACGGTGAAATGATACATTCCTTCTGCGAAATTTTCGAAAGAAAATGTATTCATGAGTTCTGTGTATTTGTGGCGGGCAACCAATCTCCCGGCTGAATCATACACTTCCAAAATGGCCTCGGTGTTGGGGTACAACCACACGGTGATCTGTGCCGGGTTGGTACTTGTAGAAGGATTACTCGTTACATACACCTGTTGCTCTTCTGAAAACAATTCCGGACAGCAGGTGGGGCATTCAATCAAGGAGAAGTTGTCAAGATACCGATAATCAATTTCTCCATCAGTAACAGTTGTATCATATGCCACAATTTTTACAATTTCCTCCAATTCATGAAAATTGCCAATGACAAAAGCCTTTTCATTGCCCCTTGCCTTAAAGCATGTGGAGATTTTTACCCAGTTTATTGTATCTGTCATGGGATCCTGTTCTGACCAGATCTTGTATCCATAGGGTTCATAATTATTCACATCTACGATAGTGTCATAGGTCAAAATTAAATCAATCGCATTGGATTTTAATATACCCTTATCCGCCTTACTCATCCAAAACTCGAATTCGTAAATACTCCCTTTTTCTAGCTTTTTTATTAGTTGACCACCTGCATAGTCACTTCTGCAGTAAAAGCAATTGTTTAATGCATAAAACCAATCAAATGTTACAATACCTAGATAAAAATTCCCGTTAATATTATTTTGTAACCCAAATGAGTTTTGAGGAATGTAATTATTGTTTGATTCATTTGTTAACGAAGAAAAGTAATCTGTTGTCCAAATATTTGGTTTCCACCAATCCTTGCACAAAGGATATTGCGCAAGATTATTCGGAATTGAAAAATACTCTTCACAAGAGGGGTTTTTTATAAGATTTTGACAAAAAGAATGTCCGGGAGATAATAAAATTACTCCAAGAAAAAAAAGTATTAATGGCTCACTCCAATGACAACTTCTGAAGTTCTTCAATTCCATCAATATAAGTGATTTTCAATAAATAAATCCCTGATAGAGTCAATTGTTTTATTGTACAAGAATAAGGAAAAAGTGAGATAAAAATTATCTTGATTAAAAGAAATCGACTTACTTCAACGTACTCATCACAAAAGAGCTTTGCACGTTGACAATATTGGCGATGGTGGCCAGTTTGGTTTTCAAAAAGAGCTGATACTCCTCCATGTCCTTCACTCGGATTGACAATAAATAGTCATAGTCTCCAGCAATATGGTAACAATGCGAGACCTCATCCAGATGGGTGATCGAATCTTCAAATCCATTGATCACATCAATGCTATGGGCCTTCAAGGAAACCTGACACAATACGAGTAAGCTTTTACCCAACGCTTTAGGCTCCAATTCAGCAATGTATCTTTTGATAACACCTGTTCTTTCCAGACGCTTGATCCTTTCAAATGTAGGTGTTACTGTGAGTCCAATGCGCTCCGCTATTTCTTTGTTGGCCAGCTTGGCATCTTTGGACAGGATCTCTAGTATCTTACGGTCGAGATCATCCAATACAATTGCTTCAGAATTTTTTTCCATAACCACTGCTAAAATAACCTTTTTATAGATCTTTATTCTATATTATTTAGATATACAGTCTATTTTTCTATAGATTCCACATACAATAGTTTATTCTTTAGGTTTGTAAAAAATAAACGCCATGGATTACAGCCAAATGAAACCTGAAAGCTTGATGATGAGCTACGGATACAAACCTTCACTTTCTGAAGGAGCAATCAAGTGTCCGATCTTCCAAACCTCCACTTTTGTCTTCAATACGGCAATGGAAGGTAAACGCTTCTTTGAACTAGCCTACGGTCTGCGTGAAAAAGATGCCGGGGAAGAATTAGGTCTGATCTATAGCCGTTTGAACAATCCGGATCTTGAGATCCTTGAAAATCGTTTATGCCTTTGGGATAAAGCCGAAGACTGTGCGGTGTTCGAAAGTGGAATGTCGGCGATTTCAACTGCAATGATGGAATTCATGGCGCCAGGCGATCTATTGTTGTATAGTCGTCCTGTCTATGGCGGTACAGACCACTTTATCAATCACTTCTTAAAGAAACTAAACATTGAAGCCGTTGGATTTTACGCTACTGATTCAAAGGAAGAGATCATGGCGAAGATCAATGCTACAGGAAAGGCGGATCGATTGACAATGATCCACATTGAAACACCTGCTAATCCAACGAACGCGTTGATCGACATCGAGATGTGTGCGGAAATTAAGAAAGAACTTTCTACAGACGAAAAACCAGTGATCCTTTCTGTTGACAATACCTATATGGGTCCGGTTTGGCAACATCCTTTGAAGCATGGCGCTGACTTGGTGCTTTACTCAGCAACCAAATACATTGGCGGACATTCAGACGTTATTGCCGGAGCATGTCTTGGTTCAAAAGAACTGATGGCCAGAGTAAAGGGATTACGTACCTTCCTTGGTAACATGGCCGGACCATGGACAGGATGGTTGTTAATGCGTTCACTGGAAACGTTGAAGATCAGAATGGATCAGGCTGCGCATAATGCAAGTCACGTGGCTGAATTCCTGAGAAATCATCCCAAAGTTGAAAAGGTGTACTACCTTGGTTTGATCCCATCACAAGGTAATGAACGTGAAAAAGAGATCTATCGAAACCAGTATTCTTCATCCGGTGCAATGATCTCATTTGATATCAAGGGCGGTGAGGCAGAAGCGTTCAAATTCCTTGACTCTTTGAAGTTGATCAAACTGGCAGTATCCCTGGGTGGTACTGAAAGCTTGGCTGAGCATCCTCAAACGATGACCCATGCAGACGTTCCAATGGAAGACAAGAAAGTAATGCACATTACTGAAAAGTTGATCCGTTTGTCTGTTGGAGTTGAGCATCACGCTGATCTTATCGCAGATATTTCGCAGGCACTGGAAACCATTTAATTCCGCTTTGAAATTTCTCTTTTAGTCTTTATCTTCAAGTCCTAAAATTTACTGAATGGGACTATTTGATAAGATCAAAGGAGAATTTATTGATATCATCGAATGGACGGATGACAGCAACGATGTCATTGTCTATCGTTTTGACAGATATCAAAATGAAATAAAAAACGGAGCAAAGCTTACCGTTCGAGAGGGACAAGTAGCAGTGTTTGTCAACGAAGGTACGATCGCAGATGTTTTCGTGCCGGGAATGTATACCCTGACTACTCAGAATTTACCCATCCTTTCTACACTAAAAGGCTGGAAATATGGATTCAATAGTCCTTTCAAAGCTGAAGTCTACTTTGTAAATACACGAAATTTCACCGCCCAGAAATGGGGAACGAAAAACCCGATTATCATCAATGATGATCGCTTCGGAATGCTCGAACTACGCGCATTTGGAACCTTCGTGATGCGTGTTAAGGATGCTCCTGTATTCCTAAAAGAGATCGTTGGAACGGATGGTCAGTTCACTACCTCAGAAATTGCAGAGCACCTGAGAAGTATGGTCGTTACTCGTGTAACTGACGCAATTGGGGAATCAAATCTTCCAATCGAGAATTACGCTTCAAATGCAAACGAGATCTCTCAATATCTGCAGGATGTGATCAATCCGGAATTTGAAGGTTTTGGGATGGAAATGACCAAGTTCCTGATCGAAAACGTATCCATGCCGGAAGAGATCAAGGCGGAGATCTTCGAACTAAGCCGATTGAATAAGATCGACATTAACAAGTTGGCTCAGCTAAAAGCTGCCAAAGCGATCGAGAAAGCAGCTTCGAACGAAAGTGGAACGGCAGGTGCCGGAATGGGTATGGGAATGGGATTCGCAATGGCTCAGCAAATGGGTCAGGCATTTTCCGGCAACCAAGCTTCATCTACTCCACCACC
>SBFR01000199.1 GCA_006227105.1 Bacteroidota bacterium | reverse complement strand
TTAGTTTTCATGGTTTTATTTACCATGGTATATTTATATTTGTACCAAACAATTAAAGACTATGAAAATTTTATCAATTATTACTGCAGCCATTTTATTGGCATCATGCACTACTCAAGAGACCTACGAACTTTCAAAAGAAGAGTCATCACTGAAATGGAGAGGAAGTATTACTCCGGATTATTTTCACACAGGATCTGTGGATATCACTTCAGGAAACATTATGATCGAAAACGATGTCCTGAAGGAAGGAAGTTTCGAGATCGATATGTCTACTATCAAAGTAGAGGATGAGAATTTACCGGATGAGAAAAAAGTGAAACTTGTAAGTCATCTTAAAGATGCTGACTATTTCAATGTGTCAGGTTTTCCAAAGGTTGAAGTGATGGTTTCAGGGTATACAGATGGTAACCTGAATACTACGATCAAGGTTCTTGGTAAAGAATTAAAAAGAGATATCCCTGTGAGCATGGATAAAACGGAAAACAGCGTTTCGTTCAAAGGAAAATTCGACATTGATTTTGACGACCTGAAAATCCCTGGAATGCAACCTGAAGAGGGATCAGAAGATCACGTTCAGTCCGTAGTAAACTATGAACTAAACTTGACTTTGAAGAAAAAGTAATTCAATAGATTTCTTTGGTAAAGGGATGAAGTGATTCATCCCTTTTTTGTTTTTTTGCACTCAATGAAATACGAAGCAATCATATTTGATCTGGGAGGTGTGATCATCAACCTTGATTATCAAAGAACAATAGACGCATTCCATTTATTAGGAGCAGACGACTTTCAGCAACTGTACACTCAAGCTTCACAATCAAGCGTATTCGACGATTACGAAACCGGTAAGATATCCAGTCAGCATTTCATTAATAAGCTTCTTGATTTTTTACCTTCCGGCACTACCCCCAATAAGGTCGTAGCTGCCTGGAACGAAATGATCCTTGACGTTCCCATCCAAAAAATCGAACTCCTTGATCATCTTAAATCTCAACTTCCCATCTTCTTGTTGAGCAATACGAATGAGATCCACATTGATAAAGTAAGACGAGAGTGGAAAAAATCGACTTCGCAATCCATGGAATCCTGTTTCCATCAGATCTATTTGTCGTATCAAATGGGAATGCGGAAACCTGATCAAGAGATCTTCCAAAAGGTTTGTACTGATCATGATCTGGATCCTTCAAAAACGCTTTTTATCGACGATTCTATCCAGCATATCGAAGGCGCAAGATCAATTGGACTTTGCACACATCATTTGACTTCTTCCGCGGAACTTTACAGTGTTTTTTCCTGACACAATTCGACTAGGACTCCCTCTGTCGAACGTGGATGTAAAAAGGCGATCAACTTATTATCGGCTCCATCTTTAGCCGATTGATGGATCAATTCAAATCCTTCATTTTTCAGGCGTTGGATCTCTGCTTCAATATCCTCCACATCAAAGGCTATATGATGTATCCCTGGGCCTTTCTTTTCGAGATATTTTGCGATTGGGGAATTACGATCAGTAGCTTCCAGTAATTCTATTTTCGACTCCCCTATCTGCAGAAAAGCAGTTTTAACATGTTCGCTTTCTACTTCTTCAATCTTATAACATGAAGTCCCCAATAAGGTCTCAAATGAACGCAATGACTCGGAAATGCTTTTTACGGCAATTCCTAGGTGCTCAATTTTTCTAAGCATGGGAGATTTAGTTCTTGATGAACTTTTCGTTGACGTTGTCGAAATTGATGTAGTAAACCCCTCTTAACAGGTTTTCACAATTTACAGATGAACCAACACCCTTTTTGACAATGTTTCCATAGGCATCGTAGATCTCGTATCGAGTTTCAACGGCCTTACCGTCCGCAGTAAAATTAATGATGTCTTTCACTTTTGCAGGGCTCTTAACCACCGCTGGAAGGGTCGAAGTAAATTTAACCTCTTTTGATGTTCTCTTGGTTCCTGAATGATCAACCTGAACAACCCTAACCGTATTTTCTCCTGAGTGCGGAGTGATCTGGAATTCGTATGAATTTTTACCTGGAGTCCCTTTTCCTTGAACTTCTCCAACTGTTACCCACTTGTTCCATCGGTACTGTTCGATAACATAAGGAAGCTTACCTTGTTCGTCTGTAGTAGACCAAGTCAATTTTCCAGAAGGAGTAACATCAATGTTTACCACATTAAAAGTTGATCTAGGTAGAAGAACCTCTGGATTCAAGATCTTTGGCTTACAACCATCGTTGTGTTCGATCACAATAAAAACAGGCTCACCAATCGCAATGTTGAAAATTGAAAAATCGATTTCAAAGGCTCCGGTATTTGTTCCACCAGGCATGATGTCACCATTCACAGTTACCTTCGTTGCACAATAACCAAAACCTTCATCATCCATAGGATTCTGAACGTACAAGTTCTTTCCCTGATATGTTCCTTCAATAGAGAGAGAACCGAAGCTCAAGAAGGTGATCAGCGAAGAAATAAGAACAATAAAAAATTCTTTCATGAACTACAGTATAACAGTGGGTTCAAAATGTCTACGCAATATTAACTGCATTTTTTCTATTTAGCAAATAAAAGCAGCTTTTTTTAAGCCTTGTGAAAAGCCTCACATAGTCTTGAAAATCCAAGAATTATCCTAACATTCTTTAGGTAAGATTTTGATGCCCATTTCAAAGTGACAATTTTCCATTTTTATTTTGTATTCTTGTACCTGTAAAGAATTGCTATTCAACAATGAAGACTTTCGGGGTTTTTATCCTTTTGGCATATTTTCTATTCTCCTGTTCTACTGATTCCAAGAAACAGTTCGAACATGCTGGTGGCTCTTTAAAAATGGCCGTAGAAATCGAGCCTTCAACTCATATTGCCCGCGATGTAACGGATTATTACACAGCGACAGTTTTGGGCCAGGTTGTTGAAGGACTCATTTCCATAGATCCAAAAACACTTAAGATCGTTCCACAAATTGCCAAAGGCTGGGAAATCAGCAATGACGGCCTGATGTATACCTTTTCCATCAGAGAGAATGTTCTTTTTCATCCGCATGAGCTTCTTGTTTCTGAAAAAGACAGAAAACTCACTTTGGACGACATTGTGAAGTCCGTGGAAAAATCCTGTTCTCCAGGACAAAATGGAGATGCTCCCCATGCATTTAACTTCCTGTTCAAAGACAATCTGAAAGGTGCGAACGAATTTTATTCGGGAGCTTCAAAAAATATTGAAGGATTAAAGACTTCAGGCAAGAATAAAATAACCTTTGAGTTACTTCAAAAGGATGATAACTTCCTTTTCAAAATGGCCAACATTTGCGGAGCGATCTCACCAGCAAAACTCATTGCTGCAAATCGAGAGGCTGATCTTATTGGAACCGGACCATTTATTTTCAAGGGATACATCAGCGGTGATGTAAAAAAGGCTCTGCTCGTAAAAAATGAAGATTACTATCTGACTGATGATGAAGGAAATGCTCTCCCATATTTGGACACATTGACCTTTATTTTTCAAGGTAGAAAACTGGATCAGCTCGAAATGTTCGAAAATCATGAGACGGATCTTATTACTGGTTTACCTCCAAGTAGGATTACAATGATGTTGGAAGGAAGGATTAAAGATTTTAATTCGAGTCCACCCTTGTTTGTCATGTACAACAATCCTTTGTTGTCGACTCATTACTACTTCTTTAATATGAATGATCCGCGCTTTCAAAACGTGAAAGTTAGGCAAGCATTCAATTGCGCGATCGACAAGGAAAAGTTAGGTAGGGAAGTGCTGAGAAATCAATATTATGAGCTGGGATACTTTGGAATCGTTCCACCAATCAGCTCCTCGTTCAGAGGGTACGACTTTAATGGTGTGCGAGAAGCATCTTACGACTTTGATCCGGAAAAGGCTAAAAAACTACTTGCTGAAGCTGGTTATCCCAATGGAAAAGGATTTGGCTCAGTAAACCTCCGATACAACATTGGAGATATTCATTCTGCCGTTGCTGACGAATTTGCCCAACAGATCTTCCAGGTCTTAAACATCAATGTTAATATTGACGGTTCTACTTTCGAACAGAAAGATCTTGACGCATCAAAAGGAAAAGGAGATATTTTCAGAAGTGCCTGGGCAGGTGACTATCCAAATCCTGAGACCTTCTTAAGTAATTTCTATGGTAAATGGGTTCCTGAAGATGTTAATGAACTTTCAAGAGTAAATCAATCTCGTTATAAAAATTCTTTGTTCGATCAATTGTTTGAACAGGCGAAAAACAGTTCCAAACTTTCTGAAGCGATGGCGTATTATGCCAAAGCAGAGAGAATTCTAATGCAGGATCCTCCTTTGATCCCATTATGGTACAGTGGAGATATTCAGATCGTATATTCTGACGTACGAAATCTTCATTTTAATTCGCTTAATCAATTCCAGTTCAGAGAGGTGTATAAAAAACCATTGACTGAAGAGGAATATCAGAAACAAATCAAAGAAATCAGTCGATGATCAAAAACTACAAAACTACACTATTAGGTCTTTTCTTATTCTTTATTTCATTACCAGCATTTGCTCAACCTACTCAAACTGTAAGAGGAAGAGTGATCGATTTTGAAACAAAGTATCCCCTGATAGGGGCAAAAATCCAAATTTTTACAGCTGACAGTATTGCCGGACTTCGCGCGATCACCGATCCGGATGGAGCCTTCCAGATCAAAAATGTCCCAACCGGGAAGCATCAGCTGGAAGCAACTTTGATGACTTACGATCCGAAAGTAATTACGATCGAGGTGATCTCTGGGAAAGAGACCGTGGTTGAAATTCCAATGATGGAATCTTATCAGGAACAAGCAGAAGTTACCGTTTCTGCGCGCAAGAAAGGAGAAGTGATCAACGAGCTTGCAACGATCTCAGCACAACAATTCAGCGTTGAGGAAACAAACCGATATCCAGGTTCACGTATGGACCCTGCCAGGATGGCTTCCAACTTTGCTGGAGTGCAAGGTGCCGATGACTCCCGTAACGATATTGTGATCAGAGGAAATTCACCTCTAGGTGTCGTATGGAAAGTGGAGGGGATCGATATTCCAAACCCTTCACATTTTGCAATTTCCGGAAGTACAGGTGGCCCGGTTTCAATCCTTAACAACAAGATCCTTGGGAATTCCGATTTCTTCATGAGTGCCTTCCCGGCTGAGTATGGAAACTCGACTTCAGGAGTTTTCGATCTTAAGCTGAGAAACGGAAACAACAATCAACACGAGTTTACCGGTCAATTTGGATTTTTAGGTACTGAGTTCCTTGCAGAAGGTCCATTATCTTCAAAAGGAAAGTCTTCCTATTTGGTGATGGGTCGTTATTCAACGTTAAGCTTGTTCCAAAAAATGGGAATTCAATTGGGTACAGATGCAGTACCGGTGTATGGTGATGGTGCTTTCAAGTTTAACTGGGCACTTAAAAATGGTGGTGCTGTTTCATTGTTTGGGATCGGAGGTAAAAGTACAATCGACATCATGATCTCGGAACAGACAGAATATTCTGCTGAATTTTATGGAGAAGGAGACAGAGATCAACATTTTAATACAGGGATGTTCGTGACAGGTCTTAACTACAAGAAGCCATTGAATGAAAAGACCTATGTAGCTGCAACCTTATCTTATTCGATGGAGCAACAAAATGCAGTTCACGAATACCTTTATGGACGATCACTGGATTCAACAGGATCTACGATAGTTTATGATTCACTTGGACAAATTCTGGGGTACACCTTCACCACATCCAAGGCATCAGGATTTTTCAGTATCAACCACAAGTTCAACCGTAAACATTTGATCAAAGCCGGAATCAATGCAGACATGTTCTTTTTTAACATGATCGATTCCACTCGCTCTCCAGTTTACAATTCAACTTTCACAACGCGTTGGGACTTTCAGGGATCTGCCGTAATGATCCAGCCATTCATTCAATGGAAGGTTCGATTGAGTGAAAACATGGATTTTACTGCAGGATTGCATAGCCAGTATTTCTCTTTAAGCAACAGCATCTCTCCGGTTGAGCCACGTTTAGGATGGAAATACAGAATGAAAGGAAATCAGTCGATCTTCGCCGGTGCCGGTATGCATAGCGGTACACAGCCACTTTACACCTACACGTTTTTCCAGACTGACGCCAACGGAAATAGAGTGCTTCATAACAAGAACATGGATTTCACGAGAAGCTTGCATACAGGATTCGGTTATGAAAAGATGCTCAAGAAAAGCATGAGTATCCGTTCAGAGATCTATTACCAGTATTTGTATGATATTCCTGTAACAGTCGAGCCTTCTGCATTCTCGCTGATCAATATGGGTGGTGGATTCGCACGTTTCTTCCCGGATAGTCTTCAGAATACCGGAACAGGATATAACTACGGAATAGAACTAACGGTTCAGAAGTATTTTGACAAATCGTTTTTCTTTTTGTTCTCCGGAACACTATATGATTCAAAATACTATGGTAGTGATGGTGTGCTTCGAAACACATCGTACAACGGTACCTTCGTAACAAACCTTCTTGCAGGTAAAGAATTCAAGTTAAATGAAAAGAATACCCTTGGACTTGGATTCAAAGTGACGTATGCTGGAGGAAAAAGATATGGTCTTGCTGACATTCCAGCATCAACAGTGATGAATGAGATCATCTTCCAGGATTCTCTGTTCAATGAACTTCAGTTCAAAGATTATTTCAGAGCAGATCTTAAGATCAGCTGGAGAAAGAATGCTGATAAGGTAACACACGAGATCGGACTTGACCTGGTAAATATTCTGAACACTAAGAACTTGTTGAGTCTAGCGTGGGCTCCAAATCTTGCCGATCCAACTGCCACACCTATTGCAGAAAAACAGCAGTTAGGTTTCTTACCTATCTTCTATTACAAGATCGATTTCAAAGCGAAGAAAAAGGAGTAATTACCAAACCGGACAGCTCTGGCAATCATTTGTTGGTCGGATATAAAACAAATATCCAAGAGACACATCAAACATGGTAAAAGCAAAGTTCTGCTTAGCCAGTGAATTTGGGTCACTGATCCGTGTATTCACATTCATTTGCTGAATGAAGCCAGCCCTAAGCGTTGGTTGCAAAAACAAATGTCTGAAAAACTCGAAACGTAAACCGGCCTGACCAGAAACTAAAAAGCCTGATAAGGAGGTAGAACCCAGATCCTGTTGTCCCGAGAACAAGTAATCATTTCGGGTCATTACTGCGCCTAATGCAAGTCCAAAATTTGTTGAAAATCCAAAGTTCTCTCCGATCCTGAACCATTGATCAGTTCTCATAGCTTCCAGGTTCAACAAATTCAATGTATTCGAATAATGAAAAATGCTCCGATCCGTTGTAACTGCCTCATTTGTGTAACTGCCTGTCCAGTTTCCGCTTACGTCAACTCCTGGGTTTACTGTGCCACTCAACAAGGTTTCATTCTTGTCGTTTAGAATATAATGTGTTCTATCCCAGCCCAGGCTCAAGGCAAAATAATTTCGAATATAATAACCTACTCTGGCATTGAACTGGGCCCCATAATTCTGTGTAGGTAATAATTCAAAATCATCATCCGAGGCCTTCACTCCAGACAATGAGAAATCATATCCAGGACCCTGCATATTCAGTGTGCTCTTCGAAAAACCTGCAGTATTGTATCCCCAGGACATGAAAAGTGTTCCTCTTCCCATGGAATGCTTTGGCTTCCTTTTCCATGTTTGACTTGTTGCAAACATGGGTAATACCACAAGAATTAGAAGAACTACTGATCTCATATTATCTCGATATAATCTTGACCCACTCTTCTTGAGTCATAATTTTCTCCAGTCTGTAATGTGCTTTTTTATTGGCCGTATGCCACTCTGCGAGTCCCAAACCTTTGGCAAAATAACTCACCGCATCACCTTCCGTTACAGTTTCTTTTTTGGTGAACGGGTTGAAATTCGTCATTCGGATGTGGTCGGCAAAGATCTTGGCTTCGTGTTTTTCATCCATGACCTTATACTCCGTATCCACTTTCTTTTCTTTTCTGAATATTTCTTTCAGGATCAATGTAGAATCAAGGAATCCCTGGAAACGACTTGCGAACCAAATCTCTTCGTTCCCCATCGGTATGATTTTGTGTTTAAATAGCTCCGTTTTGGTTTTTTCTCCATTACGGTTCACCACCATATGATCGATCAGATCCAAAGAATCTATGTTGTAGTTCAATGCCTCGATGATCCTGCCGTCAGAGGTATATATCTCAACAACTATATGTTCTCCTTGTGAATCTGTAATGGAAAAAACTCTATGAAACTGTTCATCCAATCCATTCGCTACATCTCGGTATAAATAGATCTTTGGAATCGTATCCCACGGATAAAAATACTCCATGTTCGGATTTGCTGATTGCATTTCTTGATTCCCTCCACATGATACCAATAACCCGATCAGCGAAACAAATACTACGAAAATTCTCATTTGGACATTTTTAAAAACGCTATTTCTTTTTCAGTAAGATGTCTAAACATTCCTCTTGGAAGATCCCTTTTTGTTAACCCGGCAAACTGAACTCTGTCAAGCTTCACAACATCGTACCCTAAAGCCTCAAACATTCTTCTAACGATTCTGTTCTTGCCAGAGTGAAGTTCTACCCCTACTTCTCTGCTTGTTCCATCTTTGACGAATTCAGCAACATCAAATTGTGTTTTACCATCTTCAAGATCCACACCTTTAATTAGGCGATGAAGGTCCTCCGGATTCACCGGCTTGTTCAACTCGACATGATAGATCTTTGATGCCTTATGTTTAGGGTGAGTCAGCTTTTTGGCAAGATCACCGTCATTCGTAAATAACAACAAGCCTGAAGTTTCTTTGTCAAGACGACCTACTGGGTAGATTCTTTCGCGACAAGCCTTCTTTACAAGTGACATTACTGTCTTGCGCCCCATTGGATCATCCATAGTGGTAATGAATCCTTTTGGTTTGTTCAACAACACATATCGCTTTGTTTCCGCATTGATCGTTTCTCCGTCGTATCGTACGACATCTCCCGGCTTGATCTTGTACCCAAGTTCAGTAATGATCTCTCCGTTCACCGAAACCACTCCGGTTTCGATCAAGACGTCTGCCTCTCTTCTTGAGCAAATACCTGCATTGGACAAGTATTTATTCAATCGTACTTCATCACTAAAGGTTGGAAGAGGATCACCCTTCTTCTGTTTATCCTTGTAATCAATATACTTTCGTTTGTCTCTGGCAGAAACGCCTTTGTTTTCACCGGTCTTTGGAGCCGGCTTTTTACCTGTAGCAGGTTTTCCTTGTTTTGGTGAAGAAGTTTTCTTTGGACCTCTTCTCCCGTTGTTCATTGTGTTCATCACGAGCAGAATTAAAGTGCAAAGATAGAGCAAATTAGCTTGCAAACAATGCTATGGAGCGAATGCCCCAATTATATGCTCGACTTTGCATCTTTTCTCATTGAGAACGATCGAGACAATATCAAACCTTGCTTCATCGTCAATATCCATTTTCCGAATATAGGCATTGGCGGTTTTTATCAATTGACGTTGTTTTGCAAACCCAACCTGGCGCCAGGGTTCACCCAGGTATTCATTCGATCTGGTCTTCACTTCGCAAAATACAATTTCATTCTTGTCTTTAAAGATCAGGTCGATCTCTCCGCGATCGATCCGGTAGTTTCTTTCTACTAATTGATAGCCTTTCTTTAACAAGGTCTGAAGTGCCACTTCCTCTCCTTCTTTCCCCAACTCATCCTTCTGCATCTTCTCATTTTTACCTTAAGTTAAACAAAATTTACAGATTCCAGTGAACCGGTTATGACCCTATCTGTAATAAGGACCATGATCAGAATTTTGCTGTTTCTTCTTCTCTCGAGCACCATTTGTTTCAGCCAAAAGACGCTCTTTTTGGGGAATAATACCGCTATCTGTAAGGATTTCATTGATGACAAGGTAGACACGGTTCAACTTCATCCACTTGAGGATTATGATCTGATCTATATCTTCTCCGGGGCAAGGTCAGTCTTGAATACTAATTTTCTACAAGAGCTTGACACCTTCCTTACTCGTGGAAAAGGAATTTACATTGGTTCAGAAAACTGGCCCATGCAATCCGAAGCGCGCATCCTTACGCAGCATCTTTTTCAGAAAGAGTTCTGGGAGAATCAATCCAATTTATCCTCATCGGGAGAAGTCAGTGATCATAAAGTGATCGCCTCGGAGAACATAGATCCCGGAAGAAGTGTTGCCACCTTTCCAATGGACGTGAGACTGAAAGTTGAAGTCTGGCTGGGAGATGAGCCGTTGATCCTTTCTTCAGAATATTTAGGGGGACGAATTATTCTGGACGGTGGATATTCAAGATTCTATTGCCCTTTGAATAACGAAGAAAATAAAGTCCTGTGGGATGAAATCGCGGCTTTTTTATTGGGGAATTAGATTTCACCCATCAGCTCAAGCGTCTCTTTTGATGCGGCCTGTTCTGCCATTTTTTTAGAGGAACCCGAACCTCTACCGTATTCTCGCTCATTCACAATCGCAACGACTGTGTATTGCCATGTTCCGCTGAAATTGTCTTCAGAAAGTACTGTAAAGTCCAACCTGAGCTTTTTGCGCTGACACCAGATAAACAATCGTGATTTGAAATCGATCTCTTCTTCAAGGAGTCTATTCAGGTCAACATACTTTCTGAAGATGAAATTCTTGATCGTTTTCTTTACTGCTTCATAACC